>NZ_JAUBTX010000016.1:0-398 GCF_036705185.1 Microcoleus sp. B4-D4
CTAATCAAATAGAAGATTTGAGTGAGTTGCTTTTTGATTTATCTGGTCTAGATAAACCTGTTAAATGCCTCGCATAATGTCGGTCAATAGCATTCATAGTCTTGATTTGTCCTCTCGACAATTAATCCACCCTGCTTTTTAAGGGGGGTTAGGGGGGATCGTCTTAAGTAAACCGTATTGAATTATCCCCCGCCGCTAACTCCCTCCAAACGCAGGAAATGCACCCGGCCCGACGAATCCCCCGCTACAACTGTCACTCCATCAGGGGCAAAAGCACAGCCGTTAAACGCACATTCTCCGCTGAAACTAGCAACCTCTTTACCTGTGAGTAAATCCCAGATTTTCAGGGTACTATCCCATGAAGCGGAAATCGCTGTTTTACCGTCTGGTGCGATCGC
>NZ_JAUBTX010000016.1:498-1285 GCF_036705185.1 Microcoleus sp. B4-D4
CACTGCTAGTACCGAGTTACTATGACCCGTAAGAGTTTTCAGTTCTGAAGCTGTCTCGGTGTCCCAGATTTTCAGGGCTTCATCGTAAGAAGCGGAAATCGCTGTTTTACCGTCTGGTGCGATCGCCACTGCTAGTACCGAGTTACTATGACCCGTAAGAGTTTTCAGTTCTGAAGCTGTCTCGGTGTCCCAGATTTTCAGGGTTTTATCGTAAGAAGCAGAAATCGCTGTTTTACCGTCGGGTGCGATCGCCACTGCTGTTACAAAGGAACTATGACCCGTGAGAGTTTTCAGTTCCCGGCCTGTCTCGGTGTCCCAGATTTTCAGGGTACTATCCCATGAAGCGGAAATCGCTGTTTTACCGTCGGGTGCGATCGCCACTGCTGTTACTTGGTCAGTATGACCCGTGAGAGTTTTGAGTTCCCGACCTGTCTCGGTGTCCCAGATTTTCAGGGTTTTATCCCTTGAAGCGGAAATCGCTGTTTTTCCGTCGGGTGCGATCGCCACTGCTGTTACTTGGTCAGTATGACCCGTGAGAGTTTTGAGTTCCCGGACTGTCTCGGTGTCCCAGATTTTCAGCGTATTATCATCGGAAGCGGAAATCGCTGTTTTTTCGTCGGATGCGATCGCCACTGCTTTTACCTCGCCACTATGACCGGTGAGAGTTTTGAGTTCCCGGCCTGTCTCGGTGTCCCAGATTTTCAGGGTATGATCGGATGAACCGGAAATCGCTGTTTTACCGTCGGGTGCGATCGCCACTGCTTTTACATGGAAACTATGACCCGTG
>NZ_JAUBTX010000016.1:1385-113856 GCF_036705185.1 Microcoleus sp. B4-D4
AGAGTTTTGAGTTCCCGGCCTGTCTCGGTGTCCCAGATTTTCAGGGTATTATCATCGGAAGCCGAAATCGCTGTTTTGCCATCGGGTGCGATCGCCACTGCATTTACGGAACTATGACCCGTGAGAGTTTTGAGTTCCCGGCCTGTCTCGGTGTCCCAGATTTTCAGGGTATTATCATCGGAAGCCGAAATCGCTGTTTTTCCGTTGGGTGCGATCGCCACTGCATTTACCCTGTTACTATGACCGACAAGCGTCCGCAGTGCGCCTTCTCCAGGCCGTTCTAAATTAGCCTTCAAAGGTCGCAACCAAGGACGATCTTTCGACTGCTTTGCTTGTGCCAGCATCCCCTGAATTTCAGGTGTTTCAAAATCAAACAACCTCCCCCATAAATGCTCTACCAGTTCCGTTTTATCCTTATCCAAAACGTGCGCCGACTTACGAATTGCCCCCTGAATCAACCGCAAAGTTTCCGTTTGCCCCTCCGACAACAAAACATCAGAAACTCTTGCCAAATCATAATCATCTATTAGCGCTTGTACTCCCAACACCTCCAGTTTCATCTCAATAAAACCGAAATCCGTCAACCAAGCACAATAACGATTAAAATCCTTCAACCCCTGAACGAAATCCCTGGGTTGATATTTCAATAAATATTCCCGATCGCCTTGACTCTGCTGCGCCAACCACACACCTAACTTGCTCATATCGGCGATCCTTCCAACCTGTTATTAATACTTTGGCGGTTAAGTTCTTCCACATTCACCCCAGCAGATTGCACAGTTTCATCTTTTTCCAGAAACTCGCGAAAGGAGTTGTGATAAATATTGTAGCGAATTTCCCCGTTTACCTGTTCCTGTCGTAAAAAAGAATCCCATTTCTTTAGTACCTGCTGTACTTTAAACTCTGTCTCGCGAACCGATTTGGCAATCCAGCGGCGAGCAACAGCCTCGTGAGCTTTCGACAGCACGTAGATAATATTAACCTTCAATTCCAGCAGAGGATCGTCTTCGTGACCAATCATCTGTACCCAGTGTTTTTGATAATATTGCAGCAAACCCGCTGGCAAATCGTTTAAATTCACATCATTGTACGTGCCGCTTTCAATCTCATCAAGTACGTGGCGGAGGTACATAAATTTCTTTTCGCTTTTTTGGGCTACCGCCGTCACAAACTGTTCCCGCTGCAAATTTCTACGGTTAATCCAATCCTGAATTAACTCGCTTCTCTCCGTGCGTTTTGCCAGATAAGTCTTGACATCTTCGAGACTTTCTGCACTGTATTTCATTAAATCAAAAACTGTCCGGTTAGCTGTCGGCATTGGCAGAAATTCCGGTCGCTTGGAAACAATAAAATAAACGTTATCCGGCAAATCATTAGGCAAATACGAAACATTGCTACCGCTAGTTTGAGCCTTCCAATCAACTTCATCCAGCGCATCGACAACAAAAATTATTTTTTTTTCCCTGCTCGACTTATCGCTAACTTCCTTCAGCAAATCGCCTAGAAAGTTGTTATTTTTTAGGGCATTTTCCGGCAGTCGCGGATACTTATCTTTAAGACCAAAACCTTCAATCAACTGAGTGCAAGCATTTTCCAAAAAAGTTTCAGCGCTGATAATCCCGTCCGGTTGCGAGTTGAAATGAGTAACGCAGCGTCGCTTCAACATCACCACACAAGCAGCCATAATCGCGCTTTTTCCGACACCAGGTTCCGCCTCCAAAACAAAATAGCCTTGCCGATTTTTATTCAGAAAATCGTTAATTGCTTCAAACACAAATTTCCGACCGGTAAAGTCTTTAATTCTGTCCCGAATAATCGTCTCTGACTTAACAGGAATCGGCAAACCGGGTGCAGTAGGATCGATATATCTTTCCAGCAAGTTCCGAATCTGCGCCAAATCATCGCGGATACCAATTTCCATCGCATCCAATTTCGCCATCACCTGACAAATATGTTCGCGAGTCGCCACACTCTCCAACTTGTCGAGAATTTCCCGATTTTGCAGCCCCAAATCCTTGAGATCCGCCAAAGCAATTTGGTGCAAATTCAACAGCATCGCCGCAAACTTTTCTCCTCCCTGCGCCGCATCTTGTTTGAGCACTTCGCGGTACGCCTTGGGGAATGTTTCGTAGAGTCTTTGCGCCACAAAATCCACAATTGCCGCATCAAAGGATTTCTCCTCGCTGCGGGCAAATTCCTGCAGGAAACTTGCCCAATCTGCCGGTGTCAATCCCGTAACCCGATCGAACTCCGCAGCATCCGCCGAAAAAATCAGAGTCAGTTGCTCTTCGGAAATCTGCAAACCCCTTGACAAATCAGCCCCTTGTATGTTAATTTTCTGCCAATATTCAGGAGTTTTGTCGGCTAATTTATTTAAAGCCTGTTCTGGATAGGTCAATTGTTCGGTTTCGGCGATCGCAATTAACTCATCCGACTTCGCCACACCCTTGAGAATATAGCCGATCGCCTCACCCGCCGCCTTAATCAAATCGTGATTGTCCAGAATCTGCGGATTTTTCGCCAATTTTTCCGCCATCCGATTTCCCAAGTCATTCGCCGCGATATTCCCCGCAATACCACCAGCGATCGCAGCTAAGATAGAAACTCCCCCAAGGGCGATCGTACTACCCGTTAAACCCGCTGTGAGAGTTGCCGGATTGGCGATCGCATTTGAAATAAGCTGCCCCACAGCCATCACCGCACTGCATCCAAGAACCCGAACTTTAGTATTAGCTAAATCAACTAACGGCATAATTTAAATATTCCCCGCACTTTGCAGTAGTTTAGCGCGGCGAGATAATTAGTACAACAGCCAACAGACAAACTGTCAACAGTCTAGGGTATAATGCCTTTTGCGCGATCGGCCCAGCACAACAACCATTCAAAATGCCTGCAACGATTCGGAAGATGCGAGGATCGGCTAGACTCAGATATTATATCAAATCGGTTAGCATCGGAATAGTAAATTCACTGTTAATTGTTAACAGTTAACTGTTAACATCATTCGGGTGTAACCGGAATTGATATTACCTTCAAAATACTGATTTGTATATTATTAAATGGAAAACATATCAATTCTAGAACAAGCCGCTAAATCCAATTCCAAACCATCTCCCGCCGCCGTAGTCGCCGCCCTCCTAGAAGCGGAGAAAAACGCCAAAAAAAATAAAATTCGCTATTCTTTCGAGCAATTAACCGGCAATTGGCGCCTGTGCTTTATCACCGGCACAAAAAAGACTCGACAAAAAGCAGGAATTGTGTTAGGTGCGGGACGTTACATTCCTGAGTGGGTGGCAAAAATCCAAATAGCTTACTCCCTAGAACCTGTTGCGGATGGGGAAACGCTTGGAGAAACGGGCAAAGTAGAGAATTCGGTGCGAGTTGGGGCGATCGAACTAACTCTTTCCGGGCCGACTAAGTTTTTGGTAAATAAGAATATTTTAGCTTTTGATTTTACCAGAATTACCGTGAAATTGTTGGGTAAAACTGTGTATCAAGGATTTATTCGCGCTGGTGAATCGCGGGAGGCGGAATTTTTTAGTTTGAGTGTGGGGAATCAGGCTTTTTTTACATATTTTTTAATAGAAGATGGGATAATTGCCGCGAGGGGAAGGGGCGGCGGATTGGCTTTGTGGGCGAGAGTGTAATATGGTTTTCGCTTGCATCGGAATGATTTAACCTTATTAGTACACAGAGTACACAGAGTCCGAGAATATATATCTGAATCATTCCGATGCTACGGGATTTGATATGACACGGCTGCATCCTAATCTGCAGCTACATTTTTATGTATAATCGCGGCTGACAGATGGATCGAAAACCTGGTTTCTACGATAGTTTGTCCAGAGGAACGATCCATATTCGAGAAAACCGGGTTTCTAGTCTCAGCCCGCGTCCCAAACTCAGTTTAAAATATCATGAAATTTATCGGCATCGATTTAGGTTGGAGTTCAGGGCCCAGCGGTTTGTGCTGCTTAAATTGGGAAAACAATCAATTACAATTAATCGAGTGCGATCGCCTCTTAGCAACCAACGACATCCTCACCTGGATCGATACCCAAATCTCCCCAACCGAACCAGCCCTCATCGCCGTAGACGCGCCCACAATCATCAGCAATCCATCAGGAATGCGCCTCGCCGACAAACTCACGCACAAACATTTCGGGCGCTACCACGCAGGCTGCTATCCCGCCAACCTTTCCCGCCCCTTCGCCCAAAAAACAGTAGAATTCGGCCTCAGTTTAGAAGCCAGAGGATTTGTCCACGCCCCAACAATCACCGCTCAAGAATTAGGGCGCTATCAAATAGAAGTTTATCCCCATCCAGCCACAATCAATCTATTTCAATTAGAGCGAATAATCAAATATAAAAAAGGAAAACTGGCAGAACGTCAACTAGAATTGATGAAGCTCTACCAGTATATTTTAGATATTTTACCGACTCTCAAACCATCCCTAAATCTCGCCAATCTCGCCAATAAAAATCAGCGTTCATCAGCGTTCATCAGCGGTTCAAAACTCCCCGAAATCCCCACCACCACAGCTACCCTCAAAGCCTTAGAAGACCAGCTAGATGCCTTGCTGTGCGCTTATATCGGCGCGCACTGGTGGTACTGGGGAATCGAGCGGAATCTCGTATTGGGCGATCGTACAAACGGATACATTGTTATTCCCCAAGGGAGATAAGGAGAGGGGGAGTCGGAGAGGGGGAGAGGGGGAGATTGGGAGAGGGGGAGATTGGGAGAGGGGGAGATTGGGAGAGGGGGAGATTGGGAAATGGGGAGAGGGGGAGATTGGGAGAGGGGGAGAATTAGGAAAATCTTCCTTTATTCTCCCGACTCCCGACTCCCAACTACTGACTACTGACTACTGACCACTGACTCCCAACTACTGACTATTGACTACTGACTACTGACCACTGACTACTGACTACTGACTACTGACTACTGACTTCCTTCTTAATGTGCCCAGAGAATCACACCAGCTTCATAGGGGCTGCTGAGATTGTCGTGCTTCGGCAAAACGCGCAAGGACAAACCTTGTAAACCGCTAGAAGTATAAGTAATGTCGGCCGTATAAAGGCTAGCATTGTGAGAATCTTCACCCAAATACTCCATTACCACCGGCACGCCGCCGACAATATCGCCGTTAGCATCAACCGAACCTTGATAAAGTTCGACTTGTACGTCCGCAGGCGTTAATCCCATCAGGTTGATGCGAGATTTAACCGCGATCGACTGATTGACCTTAACTTCCTTATCCTGGGAAATATCAACAGACTCAATCTTAATGTCGTACCACTTCGCCAAAATGTGCTTCTTCCAGTGAGACAATTCCTTCGCCGGAGCACAATTATCCGAAGTCATGGTGTGGAAGCGATCGCTCACGGGGAAATAAGCCCGCCGCGCGTAATCCTTCACCATCCGAGCAGTATTGAAGAAAGGACAGTTCAAGCGAATTGAATCCTTCATTTTCTCCGTCCAACCGCGAGGAATTCCATCAGCATCTCGGTTGTAAAACAGCGGTACAACTTCCTTTTCCATCAAGTCGTACAAAGCATTGGCCTCAACCTCATCCTGATACTCAGTATCTTCGTAAAACTCCCCATGTCCGATCGGCCAACCGGTGCGAACATAATCCGCCTCATCCCACCAACCGTCAAGAATGCTCAGATTCGGCAAACCGTTCATCGCAGCTTTCATCCCGGAAGTACCCGAAGCCTCGCGGGGGCGGCGGGGCGTATTCAGCCACACATCGCAGCCAGATACCATCATCCGAGCGACGTTAATGTCGTAATTCGGCAGAAACACCATCGAATTGATAGTTTCGTGTTCGCGGATGAAGTGAACGATATCCCGAATCAATTCCTTACCCGGAATATCCATCGGGTGAGCCTTCCCAGCAATCACAAACTGTACGGGGCGGTTTTGATCCCGCATGATCCGCATAATTCGATCGACATCGCGCAAAAACAGCGTCGCCCGCTTGTAAGTAGCAAAACGGCGCGCAAACCCGATCGTCAGCACCTTCGGATTGAGAGCCTCGCGCGCGTATTCGATTTCGGTTTGAGCCGCACCGCGCTCGCGCAAGGTCTTTTGCAGCCACTCCCGCGCGAATACCACCAACTCCGATCGACAGCGTTCGTGATTCCGCCACAATTCCTCGTCAGGAATCGACGAAATTCTGTCCCACAGGCGATCGTCCTTGCGAGTCATTTCCCACTCTGGGCCAAGGTATCGATCGTACAATTCCTGAGTAGACTTCGCCACACAACTGCGAGCGTGTACCCCATTCGTAATCGAAGTAATCGGCACTTCTTCTTGAGGTAAACCCGGCCATAACCCTTGGAACATCGGGCGCGACACCACACCGTGCAAAGCCGCCACCCCGTTGACAAAACTCGACATCTTAATTGCCAAAATTGCCATATTCAGAGGTGCGGACAAATCGCCAACATTCTCCCGGCCCAACGCCAGAAACTCATCTTGCGACAAGCCAAACATCTTGGCATACTGACCCAGATAGTGCATCACCATATCCGGCTCGAACAAGTCAAACCCAGCAGGAACCGGCGTGTGAGTCGTAAACATACTGCTCGAAACTACCACCTGTTCAGCTTCCACGAAACTCAGGTGATATTCCTCCATCAGCATCCGAATCCGTTCCAAAGCCATGAAAGCCGCGTGGCCTTCGTTCATGTGATAAGCCGTGACTGTCAAGCCCAAGGCCTTGAGCATTTTCACGCCACCGATGCCCAGCATGATTTCTTGGTGCATCCGCAGAGTTTTGTCTCCGCCGTACAGTTGGTCGGAAATATCTTGGTCGTAGCGGCTGTTAGGTTCAATATTTGTATCCATCAAGTACAAAGGAACAGTTCCCACTTGTACTCGCCAAATCCGCGCGTACACCTTGCGGCCTGGATAGTCTACCTCAATCCGCAATTCCGAACCGTCGGGATTGCGTTCTAGGTGGAGCGGCATATTGTAGAAATCGTTCAGCGGATAGCGTTCTTGCTGCCAGCCGTCGGCGTTGAGATACTGCGAAAAATAGCCTTCTTGGTAGAGCAAGCCCACGCCGGCTAAGGGCAAGCCCAAATCGCTAGCTGATTTGAGGTGGTCGCCTGCGAGCACGCCCAAACCGCCGGAATAGATTGGTAGGGCTTTTACTAAGCCGAATTCCATCGAAAAGTAAGCGTAGCATTCTTGCAGTTCTGTGCCGCGCTGTTTGCGGTACCAGGCGCGGTTGTTGAGATAGTCATCTAACTGCTGGGCGGCTCGTTTCATTTGGGCAATGAAGCCGTCGTCTTCTGCCATTTCTTGCAGTCGTTCTTGAGATATGGTTCCCAGCATCAGCACCGGGTTTTGGTTGCTGGAGTCCCACAGGTCTCGATCGAGGCGGCGGAATAAGTCTTTGGTGTCAACGTTCCAATCCCAGTGCAAGTTGTAGGCAAGTTTGCGTAGGGGTTCGAGAATTGTCGGTAACGAGGGCGAAACGTTAAATGTGCGAATTGGCTGCATAGACCAGGCTCTTATGTTGGAGTAGCGATATTTTCCTCTGTCTTTAGCCGCAAGTCCGTGATTCTGCACACTATTTTAAGTTTTTAAGTGGCGCGGGCGATCGATCGCACTCTTCCGGGCGCAGTTGCAACCGCGTCGATACCAACAAAACCCACCTCCGTGGGTTGAAGAAGACCCGCCGTCTTTTTCTACCGTCTCAACCGCTATTGACCAATGATCTGATTTGCGATCGAGGACGATCGTCACAAAAGAGGATCGCGCGTGCGGACTGAAGTCCGCACTAGCAAACAATTTTAGATAGGTAAATTGACCAGACACTATACGACAACTGACAACTGACAACTGACAACTGACAACTGACAAATTATGCAATTTTGACTTTCCGCAACAGAGAATTTACCAAAAGTTTACTAGCATCGCCGGCCGAGAGCGCCTTGCTAAAATAGTGACCCTGAATTTCTTGACAGTGGAGCGATCGCAAACAATCCAACTGCTCTTTAGTTTCTACTCCCTCTGCTACCACGCTCAAATTCAAATCTCGCCCCAGCGTCGCTACAGCATTCGCGATCGCCCGTTCGGACGGATCTGTCGTCAGCCCGTTGATAAAAGATTTGTCGATTTTTAAGATATTCAACGGAAACTTTGTGAGATAACTTAGAGAACAATAACCCGTCCCAAAATCGTCCAGCACAATCTGCACTCCCATATTCTGCAACTCCCTCAGAACTTTTGTCGTATAATCCACATCTTGCATCGCTGTACTTTCAGTAATTTCTAACTCTAAATACTTCGGTTCTAAACCAGTTGTTTTCAAGCAGTTCGTCACCATTTCCACTAAATTAAATTGCTGAAACTGCCTGGCCGAAAAGTTGACTGCTACCCGCAAATCAGGTTGCAAAGCATCCTGCCAAGCTTTATTCTGAGTGCAGGCAGTTTGCAGCACCCATTCCCCAATAGCTACAATTAATCCGTTGTCTTCCGCCATCGGAATAAATGTAGCGGGCGAAACTAAACCTAATTCGGGATGGTGCCAGCGCAGCAATGCTTCCATACCCTGAATTTTCCAAGTAGTGATATTGACTTTTGGCTGGTAGAAAACCTCAAATTCTCCCTGTGCTAATGCTTCGTGCAGCCTGTTTTCCAGAGTCAGCAATTGGCTGCCTTGCGGATTGATTGTTGAAGTATATAACTGATAGTTATTTCTTCCCATGTCTTTAGCGCGGTACAAGGCGGCATCGGCATTTTTGACTAAAGTTTCGGCATCTTCGCCATCGTTGGGATAAACGGCAATACCGATGCTGCTGCTGACGTGAAACGGCTGTTCTTCTAGTTTAAAAGGGGGCTTTAAATAATCAATAATTCTTTGAGCTGTTTTAACTGCATCTTCTAAGCAATTGAGATCGGGAAGCAGTACGGTAAATTCATCACCTCCCCACCGGGCTACCGTATCAGTCGATCGCAAAGTGTCGCTGATCCGTCCGGCAAAACTTTCTAAAAGGCGATCGCCCGCAGCGTGACCTAGTGTATCATTAATTTTTTTGAATCTATCTAAATCTAAAAACATCACAGCCAGCATTTTTTTATTTTTTTTAGCTTGTCTTAATGCTGCCGTCAGTCGCTCGTTAAAAAGTATCCGGTTCGGTAAACCCGTGAGTTGATCGTAAACCGCTTGATAGCGAATAATTTCTTCAGCTTGCTTGCGCTGAGTAATGTCCATCATCGTACCGATCGCCCTTACTGCTTTGCCACTTTCATTGCGGATGATGTACCCGCGATCTAACACAAAAACATATCCCCCATCTGCACGATGAAAGCTATATTCCTCCGACCAAAATTCAGCATCAGATTTCATTGTTTCGTTGAAGCTTGACATCACTCTTTCCCGTTCCTCGGGATGAATGTTTTGCCACCACAAGTCAAAGTCTATCGTCTGAGTGTCGTTGAGTTTGTATCCAAATACTTTTTCAAACTCTTCGCTCAACCAATACTCATTTTTTGACAAATTAAAATCCCATACTGCATCATTTGTAGCCCTAGTCAGCAGGTGAAAGCGTTCTTCACTTTTGCGGAGTTTTTCTTCAGATTGCAAGCGTTCCGTGACATCTCGAAAGCTGAATACTCGACCAGTAATTTTGCCTCCGGTGTGCTGGGGTAACGAGTAACGCTCGAAGATTCTGCCATCTTTAAACTCAATAATATCGTAAGTTTCAGCCGCCGGACGATCTGACCATTCTTTAGCGCGGTTGACAAAGATTTCCGGGTATTTTAACTGGTTGATTCCAAACTCCAAAATTTGGTTGTGATCTCTCGAATTTAGTAGAACATCTGGCACCTGCCACATTTTGGCAAACTTGCGGTTAAAGCTGACAACTTTTCCCTCGCCGTCAACCGCCAGAATACCGTCAGCAGTAGATTCAATGGTTGCTTGAAGCAACGAAAGAGATGTTTCTAATTCTAACTCTGCTAATTTGCGATCGCTGATATCAAAGACTGTGACTAATATTGACGGTTTTCTCTCAAATTTAATAATATTTACAGTTGCTTCTATCCAGCGTGATTCTCCGGTTTTTGTGATAAATTTTACTTCATATTTTGAGCCTGCCGTTTCTCGCGGATGGCGGGATTTACCCCATTTTTTAACTATTTCATGAAAGTCTGGATCGATCAAGTCATATAAATCCAATGCTAGCAATTCTTCGCGGCTATATCCAGTGAAAGCTTCTGTCTGAGAATTGACATAACGCAACTGTCGGCGCTGATAGATCAATGCAGCAGCATTAACAGTTTCTATCAGTTGCCGAAACTTTTTTTCACTGCGCCGCAAATCTCTTTCAGCCTGCTTGCGATAGGTAATATCTTGTGCTACATATAACTTGCCGCTGACCTTACCTTTGCCATTCCGAATAATTGAAATAGAAAGCAGCACAATTATTTTTTTTCCATGTTTGGAAATATAGACTTTTTCGACATTGCGAACAGAATCTTCCGCTGTTAAATTTTCTAATTCTGACCGCGTTGGCAGCGCTTCATTTTTATGAAAAAGTCCGGCTATTGGTGCGCCTAACAACTCTTTTTTTGAGTATCCTAAAAGTTGACAAGTAGCTTGATTTAACGATAGGATACGACCGCCAGGGGTAGTCGCAATTATCGAGACGCTCATTTCCTCGCAAATATCGAAGGCGTATTCGGCAGTTTGCTGCAAATCTTGGGTCATTTTAGCAATAGTATCTCGGATATCCTGTTCTTTTGGTGGATGCAACAATTGATATGCTGCTGTTAGCTTGTCCTTGTCTGTTTCAGGCTTCGATTTAATTAACCCGATCGCCTGAGATAACATACCTACCCCATTCATCCTGATTAATAAAAAAATTGATCCCAAAATAAAAGCCAGATAATAATCAATAATTTTAAAACTTAAAATAGGCTCTTTTTGAGGATTTTCCTGAGACTGTATAAAATTGTCGCTTGGTTGAGCGATCGCTGCTATTGGGGATGATTGAGCCCCAAATAAGTCAGCCCTTACAGAATTAGCACCAGATGCCGATCGCAAATAGCTAATTTTGTCAGGCGCTACCAAACTTGCTTCTACAGTACGATTTCCACCTCCATCCCCTACACTTAGCGGCAATATTTTTGCATTAATGCAACATTCCACACCAAACACAGCAGCAGTTAAGTATCCTAACATTAATTTACCAGTAATTTTCATGGGTTCCAATTGCTAACTTTAAAAAAATGCTTGACCGCAGTAAAAAATGTGAACAAATTGAACGTAACTGTAGATGTGACCAAAAAATATATCCGACCTTAATTTATTTTAATTGTGCCAAATAAATTTACGCAAGCAGTAATTTATTTGCATAACTAATTATAATTTGAATCATAATTAAAAACCTGTCATCGGCCATTGTGCTACAAATTATCCGCCATTATGCCTAGACACTGACTGGAGCGCGCTAAAATTAGATAATTGTGGTGAGGAAGCGACAGAGATTTGTTATAAAAATAAACAATAGGACTGACGCACGGATGCCTAGAAACCGGATTTCGGCGGCGCGGTAACTGAGCGCAGTCGAAGCTCAACCAGCAATTTTTTCACGAAAATATTTTAGTTGCAGCCCCCAGCCCCGATCGCAAACCAGGCGATCGGACTTCCTGTGCGTCCAGAAATCAACAATTAGCTTAAAATCGATGCAGAAATCCACTAATTGAACCAATGAGTCAGACAATCCCAGAACTCCAAACAGAAGTCCGCCGGCTGCAAGCAGAAATTGCCACCCTGCAAGAGTCGCGGGACAAACTTTCTTCCCAGCGCTCAGAGTGCCGAGTGACAGTCAGCTTTCCCAAAAATAATACTCCTGAAGCCATTGCCGAGTTCCATCAGCAAAATGCTGTCTTTGGGGAGCAATGGTTGCAGCAAATTCAGGAGATTGACCGAGAAACTCAAATTATTGAAAAGCAACTGCAACAAAAACAGGCGGTACTCGATTACACACAAGGCGAACTAGACAAATTGCTAGCCGGACAGCACTGGCAAGAAGTAGAAAACAACGTTCACACCGGAGAAAAGCGCTTGCAAGCACAAGCTCGCAGAATCAATCAAGCAGCAGCGCAACTAGAAGCAGAAATTCAAGCTTTAAAAGCACTGTACGACCAACTAAATCCCAGTTATTCCGAGTGGTTTCAACAGCCAACTGAAATTGTAGAATTTTCGGCAAAAACTATTCCTTACGCTTGGCCGGGCAGTAATAGTTTGATATTGGGCAATAAGGAGATTGAATTGGATAAAAAATAGTTAAATATGGTAATCTTTTAACGTAAATTAGTATCGTTGAATATCGCCATTGTCGAATTGCTCAATAAGTGTGAAACTTCCGATGTCGATATTTAAATGGTTGGGAACATCTCAGTTTTTAATCATTACCAGGCAGAGCCTGGTAATGCAGGTTCGGAGGCTCTGCCTCCCTAATCGTTTGCTCGTTACTCGTTACCAGTTCGAGCGAAAGTAACGCAGATCCAGAAGCTCTGCCGACCTTTTTGGGTGCCGGGGTAGAGCCTGGAAGTTAATTCAGGAATGCCGGATTGCTATACAGTTCGCGCGTGCGAAACAATATTATCGTTGTCAATCTACCAGACATGATATTAATGTAAAATATCAAATAAAACAGTCTAAACTTTTAAATAAACTTACTGATGAAACAATTGATTTGGATAGCGCTATTTATTTTGGTTGCGCTGGCGGCTGTGGGTTGGGGTTCTGGTTCGTGGCAGCGGTTATCGGCAGTACCGGAAGTGTCGGTAGATCGCACTACCGACACTTTCCCAAACCCGTCTCCCTCGCCGCTGACTGTTGAAAAAAATGATGTACTCGCGCCCCAAATTGACCAATCTCGGTTATGGAAACACGTCGAAAATCTAGTAGGAGAACGCGAGGGAGAAGAATCTCGTTCTTTTAGTAGAGACTACATTTCCAAACAATTGCAAACATCAGGATTGTCGCCCGAGTTGCAGCAGTTCGATCGCGGAATTAACGTCTTTGCTGAGAGAAAAGGTACTGACTCAAATTCAGGTAAAATTTTAGTTGCGGCACATTACGATACTGTACCGAAATCCCCAGGGGCTGACGACAATGCGACGGGAGTTGCAGTAGTTTTAGAAGTAGCAAGATTGCTTGGTTCTCGTCCCACTCCTCGGACATTACAAGTAGCGTTTTTTGACAGGGAAGAACTCGGACTTTTAGGCAGTTTAGCATTCACCGGTAGCGCGGCGCGGTTAAAAAATTTGCAGGCAGCGGTAGTTTTAGATATGGTTGGTTATGCCTGTCGCACGTCTGGGTGTCAGCAATATCCCGAAGGGTTGACGGCGCAACCTTTTCTAGAAGCATCGGGGGTAACATCTCCCGACAAAGGCGAGTTTATTGCTGTAGTTGGGGATGCGGAACATCCGCTGCTGTTGAAAACTTTTGCGGAGTCGGGAAACGCTGATTTGCCGCCAGTGGTGGCGCTGCCGGTTCCTCTGAAAGGGTTGCTGACTCCTGATGTTTTGCGAAGTGACCACGCTCCTTTCTGGTATAAAGGAATTGGTGCTGTGTTGGTGACGGATACTGCAAATTTGCGATCGCCCCACTACCACCAGCCTACTGATACACTCGCAACTATCGATCGACCTTTTTTCGCCGGTTCTGCTCAAATTGTGGTTAATGCTACAGCTCAATTATTAGAAATTCAATAATTGGTAATTGGTAATTCTACTCGTTACCAGGCTCTGCCTGGTAACGCATATCCCGAGGCTCTGCCTCAAATTTTCCCACGCCAAGCAAGCGAGGCAGAGCCTCTGGAAATCGGTTCCTAGGCAGAGCCTAGGAACCAGCTAAAATAACAAGTAACAAATAACAATTAACAATTAACAAATAACAATTGACAAATAACAATTAACAATTAACAATTAACAAATAACAATTAACAAATGAGTAACAAAGAAAATCTGCAACGGCATTTACTGCAACTAGACAATCGAGGCTACAAAGCTTACAAAGAAATTCAAGGCAGCTATAACTTTGATGAATTTACATTGATTATTGATTACGTACAGGGAGATCCCTTTGCTTCTCCCAGTAAATTTAGAGTCATAGTTCCGCCAGAAATTGCTCGAATTCCCCGCGAACTTTTTAAATCCCGCAGTCGAGAAATAGCCCTACGAGATTACCTAACTCGCCAGTTTGACAAAGCCACATACAGCAATAGTAGCAAGCGCGGCACTGGCAAAAGCGGTTTGATTGCAGTGACTCGCTTCGGACAAGAAGTTTTAGAACGAACTGCCGCATTTATTATTTCCTCAACAGCATCAGATATCGTAGATTTAGGAGGAGTTGAACTGCGATTTGTTGTGGGACTTCCTGCAGGCGGACGCAGTATTTTAGGGCAACAAGCTGCTGAAATGCTGTGCGAAGATATCCCGCGACTTGTCAGCCAATCTCTGAAAGATGCTAGCTTAAATGCTGCGGAATGTCGCCGTCACGTTGAAACCGTAGAAGATGCTGACTGGCTGCGGCAGCAGTTAGCTGAAAAACAATTAGTTGCGTTTGTTGCTGATGGTTCTATTTTGCCCCGCCGCAGCGGTGTTGACAATCGCCCTTTGTTAAATGATGCTGTGGCTTTTGTGTCGCCGCCTTCGTTAAAAGTTGAGTTTAATTGTCCGAATCGCGGTGAGATTTCCGGTATGGGTATTCCGGCTGGTATTACTTTGATTGTTGGGGGTGGCTATCACGGTAAGTCAACTTTACTCAGGGCGATTGAGTTGGGAGTTTATAACCAAATTCCGGGAGATGGTAGGGAATTTGTTGTGGCAAATCCGGCGGCGGTTAAAATTAGGGCGGAAGATGGCAGAAGTGTTGCCGGAGTGGATATTTCTCCTTTTATTGCTGGGTTGCCGCAAGGTAGAGATACGGCACAATTTTATACTGAAAATGCGAGCGGCAGTACGTCGCAAGCTGCTAATATTATTGAGGCTTTGGAAGTTGGGAGAGGGAAGAAGGAAGAAGGAAGAGGGAAGAAGGAAGAGGGAAGAGGGAAGAAGGAAGAAGCTCAATCTTTTGTTTTAGAGACGCAATTAGTCGCTATTTCAGAAGGGGATTTAGTACCTGTTTTATTGGTGGATGAGGATACGGCGGCGACTAATTTTATGATTCGCGATCGCAGAATGCAAGAACTCATCGCTAAGGATAAGGAACCGATTACGCCGTTTATCGATAAAGTTAAACAGTTGTATGCAGATTGTGGTGTATCGACTATTTTAGTCATGGGGGGAAGCGGCGATTATTTTGATGTGGCGGATACTGTGATTTCAATGGATAATTTTCAAGCATATAACGTGACGGAAAAAGCTAAAGAAATTGCTAAGAAATACTCTATTAGTCGCGCTGCTGAAGGGGGGGAAAGTTTTGGTGAGATTACTCAAAGAGTCCCGATTCCTGCTAGTTTAGACCCTAGTCGGGGACGGCGAGATGTGCGAGTGAAGGTGCGGAATGTTGATGAATTGACTTTTGGAACTGAGGATGTTGATTTGGGTGCGATCGAGCAAATTGTGGACAGCGGACAGTTAAGGGCGATCGCTGTGGCTATGGTTTATGCTAAGCAGCAATACATGGACGGGAAACGCACTTTGTCGGAAATCATAGATTTGGTGATGGCAGATATTGATGGGCGCGGGATGGATATTTTATCTTCTTTTCCTGAAGGGGATTTTGCGATGTTTCGACGCTTTGAATTAGCGGCGGCAATTAATCGGCTTCGCAGTTTGTCTGTTGTTGCTAAGTAGACTTGCTTAATATAAGTATTGTTGTCCTACTTTTGATATGCTTACAAAGGTGATTGCAAAAAATGCTATAGCCTTTCTCACAAAGATGAGGTACAATAACAGCACTGTGTAAACCAGTTAAAAATATTTGATGATGTAACTTGACTGAACGCCAAATCTATGGCTTTGGCTAATTCTTGATAATTAGTAGTCTTGATAGAACGGAGAATATTTTTAAGTTTTGGTCAGAGATTTTCTATTGGTGAAAAATCTGGTAAATAGGTCGATAAGTATATTAATTTTGCCCCTTGTTTTTCGATAGCTTTTTCCACTTCTTCTCCCAAGTGAATCGAACAATTATCCATGACTACACAAGCCCCTTTCCATAGTTTTGGCACAAGTTTTCTGATAATAAAAGCTTCAAATGTAATTGCATTAGTCCCGCCTATTAGATTAACCGATGTCAAAATTTCATTGACTGACATGGCTCCAATTATTAATCCATTTTTGCCACGTTTCGTTGGTCTTGGGCCCGGGGCTCTTTGAGCTTTCAAAACTCTAGCATACAACCTAACCATTGCCAAATTAACTCCTGATTCGTCAATGAATATTAAGTCTTTCAAGCCTTACTTTTTAATTTTTTGCCAGAACTCACATCGCAGGAGTTGAACTCGGTCGGTGCCTTTGCCACTCAGGGAAGAGAGTTTTTTTTGACAGTAATATCTAAGAGTTTTATCATTCTTGCTATTGTCGATATACTAACAGAAAATCAAATTTCCCCATAAAGTAAATAACGCAGTTCTTCAAGAGTTGCATCATTGTTTGCTTCAATCAATTCCCCCAATATGAGTAGTTGCTCTGCATTCAGTTTGCCTTTGACTCCACATCGGTCAGTTCGGGGAGTAATATTTTTTGTTTCACGATATTGTTTAAGCAATTTTTGTACAAAGCTGAGGGCAGAGCGAAAAACGCTTAGCTATTGCTTTTTGTGAAATCGGTTCAGTATGATAAGTATCAAGGATTTTTTGCCTAAAATCAATCGAATAAGCTTTCATTTTTACCAATGTATGAAGAGGAGTATAAGTAAACGTGTTATGAGTCAACTTTTTCGTGCTTTCAAATAAATGCTATCATGTGTGGTATCGCTTTCGTGTGGCTTGTGCGTAACCATGTAATTCTAGTTGATTTGATCTGATTTTCTCTGTTTGATCCTCACGAGTGAGTGTCAGTAACATGATACCTCATATTTTTGAGAAAGGCTATATACTGGACTATTTTTTCAATGTTAAAGTTCAGCGCTAAGTTTCAGAAAATGCGTAAAAAATGGCAGGGCTTCCTCCGTAAAGCTTACAGGGCCGTTAAAAAACTGTCCGAAGTATTGAGCGGGAAAAAAGATAAATTGGACAATCAAAAGCCAAGGCTGCTAAGGGTGATTTAACGGGAACATCTGGTGTTTTGCATTATAGTGCTGTCGCGAACTCGCTACTACAAATAAGTAATGTTCGTAGCGCGGAATTAAGTCTGCAACCAAGCTTTCAATCGCACTAAAGTCCGCACTACAAACGGTTTTTGTGATGGCAATCGATCGCGATATTAGACGTTATGCAATATAGACTGTACGCAATATTTCTAGCGACTGGGCATTACCTATTGGTGTCAAAGAATACTTGGGGGGGCTGACTGGAAAGCCTGCAAAAAGCAGGCTTTTTAGGAGAGGACTATCATATGTATGGCAGCTATCAGCCTGTGGTTATACCGATTGTTTCCGGCGATATAACTAGCTTTCCAGTTATATCCATAGTTGCACATTTCAACACTTGATTAAAAGCTAATCCCCGAATTTTTAGCTCCCACCGAATGCCTTTTGCTTTCATTCTCTTGGCTTTTCGCATATCGACATCGGCAGCTTTTTGATGCAGCAGCAAATATTTCATTGCTGCTGTAGCTTCAACTTTTGTGGCAAATGCAATGTAGGTAATATATCCGCCGTCCCAGTGGTTGGCGTTGCGGATGCTGCTGATAGTCGCGACTCTCGGACTAAACCGGTTCCAGTAAAAGTCACTGTAGCCGATCGACTGTGTTTTTACTTGGAGTTTGTTTGCCATTTGACTTAACTCCTATAATCTTTGGTGCGGGATTGGCAGGATTAATTTGCTGCTGTTACTATTATAGCAAATTATTCACAAATGGGAATGGGGGATTGGGAATTGGGAATTGGGGATTGGGAATGGGGGATTGGGAATTGGGGATTGGGGATTGGGGATTGGGAATTGGGAATTGGGAATTGGGAATTGGGAATTGGGGATTGGGGATTGGGGATTGGGAATTAGTCATTGGGAATGGGGAATGGGGCATGGGGCATGGGGCATGGGGAATTGGGAATTGGGAATTGCTAGCAAATAACTGATGACTAATCACTAATCGCTAATAACTAATAACTAACAACCAATAACCAACAACCAATAACTAACAACCAATAACCAATAACCAATAACCAATAACTAAAACCTCAATTCGTATTCACCAGTAACGCGATTGTCTCCTTGAAAATTAGTTGAACCTCTGAGCAAAATTTTGTCGCTCAATCGATAGCGCAAATTAAATTCTGTCGGCTGATTTGCTGACAAAACTCGAATGATTGATGCCGAAAGATTGCGCGTGATATCGGCTCCAACTTCTAAACCTATGCCGAGGGAACCCGCACCGGAAGCGCCCCCAGAACTGGAACTGGCTGTTTCTCCTTGGTTGCCTCGAATTCTAGTTGGAAATAACCGAAATTCCGTCAATCCTGTGGCGTTGGTAATCACCGATTGCAGGTTGTTTAATAAACCCGCACCGGCTAGATTTGCGATCGCCAGTGTACTGTCTCCCTGTCCCAATGTCTGCACGAAACTGCCGCCTAACAGCGCTACAATCTCTGTTTCCGATCGACTTGGAGAACTCCTCAACTCCAGATTTTCGGCTAACTGAGAAGCCCTTCCCTGCACTAACGCTTGAATTCGGACACTCCGCACGCTGCCGAAACTCGTCGGTTCGTCGGCTATTTCAGAGGCGACAGAAGTTCCCGGAGTGCGGAAGCGCGTTACTTCCTGTACCGAAGTTGCTAACCTCACATCCAGCGTCGGATCGAGTCCTTGTCCCGCTATAAAGGTAGCAGTTTGCGGGTACCCCTTATCAAGCTTAAACTGCGTTGTAAACAAATTCACCGCCCCCGAAGTCAACCGAATCGTACCCTCCGGGCGAATATCGTCTAAAGTTCCATTCACCGTCAAACCCCCAGTCGCCTGGAAACTCAATATCGGCGGACTCGTTACCCGCACTCCCCGGCCCAACTTCAGTTGCAAATCCCTGAACACCACATCAAAGGAAGGGGAAGGAGAAGCCGAAGCCGTGGAAGGAGAATCGGAAGGGGAAGGAGGGGCCGCAGGAGAAGACGGGGAATCGGAAGGGGAAGCTTCTGTCGCAGGAGAAGATGGGGAATCGGAAGGCGAAGAAACTAACTGAGTTGCACCGCCACCCGCACTTGGGAGAAATACTTCGCCGTCGTAGAGTTCAATGTTACCGCTCAAGCGCGGCCGAAAAGCCGTGCCCCTGGCTTGGACTTGACCGACTGCGCCACCGCGATACAATCCTCTGAGATTCAAGGCCAGCTTGTCGAGATTGACAGCCAAAGGATTTGCTGCATCGACATCGCCCGCAGCAAAGGGCACTGACAGGGGAATCACGCCCTGCGCCACAACTTCTCCCTGACTCAACTGTCCCCGAATTCCTTCTACCCGAATTCGATCGCCCTCAAAGCGCACCGTCCCAGTCAGCCCTGTTAGCGGTTCTGGGAAAGCCCTCGCCCGGACGGTAGCATTTTCAAAATTTGCAATTCCTTCCGCTACAGGCTCTTGCAGCGTCCCTCCGACACGAATTTGCACCTGTCCCTTGCCGCTGACCCAGGCAATTTGCGGAGTCAAGACATTAATAATTCCTAATCCTTCATTTTCCAAATTCGCCCTCAAATCAATTTGATTGCTGTCAGGTTTGACAGCAGCAAACGGCAACTCAAAAGGCAAACTTCCCTGAACTTCAATCGGTTCGACTTGAGTCACCAAAGCGCTGCCGCCAAAATTGAGGCGGGCGTTGCTGTAACTAAAACTGCCGTCAGCTTGTTTAATCGGTTCTCCGTTTAGCGTACCGTCAACCAAACTCAATTCTCCGGTGGCCTGCGGATTTTCCAAACTGCCGGCCAAGTTCGCCCGCAAATTCAAATTTCCGGTGACATCTACAAAGGGCAATTCTACCAGTTCGGCTAACTTTTGCACCGGCACATTTTCTACCCGCAACTGCCCGGATTGAGCTTTTTGACTTAGTTGTCCCGAAAAGCCGATCGCACTTTTGCCCGATCGAATTTCCAGAGGTAAAATAGTTAAAACCCCGTCCTGAAAACCGCCCTCAATGCTGAACTTTTCAGCGACATATTGGCCCCACTGCCAATTATCGCCCTCAACATTAAATTTAGCTTGCACACCGGTTCGCAAAGAACCGGCGACAGCAATTTCCCCGCCAAAAGTCCCCTGCAATTGAGATAGCGGCGGCAATTTTTGCGATTGGGCCATCACCTCCTGCCGCTGCTGCAAAAGCACTTCAATTTCTGCCAAACGGCGCAATTGTTCGATTAACGGGGCTTCCGGTTCTCCGACTGCGACAGTTTGCACGTCGGCGGCGTTAGCGTAAACGGGAGGTTTGAGGCCTCTGGCTAAATCGCCTAAATTGAAATACTGCAAAGCGACTAAAATCTGCTGCAAGTTGCCCTGCTTGATGTTAACTTTCCCGGCAAATTCCGGGTTTGCGCCGGTTTTGACATTGCCGGAAATTAAGTATTCACCTGTACCTTGGCGGAAGATGCCGTTTGTCAGAGTGGCGTTGCCGTTAGCATAGCTGAATTCGGCTTGAAAACTATCACCTTTAATGTAGCCGATCGCCGGTTGGGCGATCGCAATTTGTCCGTTTGCTTGCAAAGTCTGCGGATTTAACGGCATCTTCCAGCCCGGTACATTCACCTGTCCAGAAACCGTACCAGTTATCGGCCCCAAACCGGCATCTTTACCGGGCGACAGATTCAAAGCAGCGAGGGGAAAATCGCTTAAATTCACTCGCAAAGTTTCTCCCTCAGTTTCGCCGCGGGCTACAGATTCCCCGCGTTTAACTAAGAAAGAAGTCGGCAAAAAAGATGAATTTAAAGCTAATTCAATTTTGTCGCTTGCCCCGGCCAAACGCAAGTTTACACTTTTATCGGAATTCGCACTCACAATCCCCGCCAGTACAGGATCGAATTCAACTTGATTTACTGCCAAATTCCGCACTTCCACATCGCCAACCAAGCTGAGGGCGGAGAGATTTCCGGTGAGGCGGCCCGTGAAATCGACATTGCCGCGAACAGGCTGATTTGTTTCTGAAGCATTGTTGACATTCGCTGCTTTCAAAAATGCCAACTGTTCAGTTGGTAAGGCTGCGAGGTTAAAATTGGAGAGTTTTATATCCAAATCCAAATTCTCAATTGACGGCAATCCTTTACCTTCGAGTTCGACATTCACAAAACCGCTGGCTGTCAAACCCGGAGTTGCAGCTTTTTCTATTTCTACCCGCTTTCCGTCCCAGTTAAATACTGCGTCAAAAGGTTGTTTCAAAAACGGCAATTCGGAGATGCGGAAACTGCCGCCGGCGCGAACATTTTGTAGGGGCGGTGCCCCCGAAGCAGCGGCTATCGGGCCGGATAAATTGACATTGCCGTTAAATATGCCTCGCAATAGCGGGAGATTTTGGGCTTGGGAGACTAAACCGCTGGCTTGCAAGCTTTGGCGCTGGGCTTCAAAGGCTTTCTGGAAGCGACTTAAGGCAATTTGGTCGCCTTCGATTGAGGCGCGCCAATTCCCGGAGGCGGCGCTACCGGTGGCGTTGACAACTCCGCCACCGTTGGCGAGTCGAATTTGTCCGTCGCCCTTGGCGGTGATGCCGTTGGCAGTTAAATTATCTACACTGCCTAAAATTCGGACTTTACCGTCGAGGGTGCCGGCAATTTCTGGCGGTAAATTGGCTGTCAGCAAACCTGTTTGTTTGAGGGTTTGTTCTAAGTTGCTGACTGTAACTCCGTTGGTTTCTAGGAATGCTTCTAAGTTGCCGTTTTCCAATGTGGCTGCAGTATCGATCGCCCCTAGTCGATCGACCAAAATCACTCCTTCTGCCTTAGCACTAATTCCCTTGGCTGTCAAGTTATCCAAACTGCCCGCTGCTGCCAATTGGCCGTTAACTCTGCCGTCAAATCCTTTGGGCAAAGTCGCCGTCAGGGTAAACAGTTGGGTATCGCGGATTGTTTGTTCTAAGCGGCTGAGAATAACTCGATCGGCATCAGCAAAAACTTGCAACCGTCCACCATCTAATTTACCTTTAAAAGCCACAGTACCGTCGGCAATATTGAGTTTACCGCTGCTGTTGGCTGAAATATCGGCGGCGGTTGAATTGTTCAGATTTCCCGACGCTTGAATTTGATTGGATATTTGTCCGTCAAGGGATTTGAGATTTTGGATTTTGGATCTTAGATTGTTGAGATTGGCGACTGTTTGGGGGTTTTCAGCAGCGAAGGTGGAAGCTACATCTAACAGCGGCAATCCTAAATCTACCAGGCGGGTGATGGAAGTGCGATCGGTTTCTGCGATTCCTTGCCAAATTCCCTCTGCCAATTCTCCTTTAAAATTGACGTTGCTGCCGGCAAGATTGAGTTGGCCCCTGCCGCTGGCATTGATGCTGCTAGCGGTTAAATTGTCAAGACTTCCCGATGCTGTAAATTGACTCGATAGCAGTCCGTCGATCGATTTTAGACTTAGGATTTTTGATTTGAGATTGCTGTACTGTTGATTTTCAGGATTGGATGCTGAAGCTACATCTAAAATCGGCAATCCTAAATCTACCAAGCGGCTGATGGAAGTGCGATCGGTTTCTGCGGTTGCTTGCCAATTTCCCTCTGTCAATTCTCCTTGCAAATTGACATTGCTGTCAGCAAAATTGAGTTTGCCGTTGGCCTTGATATTGATGCCGCTAGCGGTCAAATTGTCAACATTTCCCGCCGCTAAAACTTCACCTGTTAGCTGTCCGCCCAGGGATTTGAGATTTTGGATTTTGGATTTTAGATTGTCTAGATTTGCTGAGGATTGCAGGTTGACAAACGGTAAACCAATATCAATTAATTGATTTACAGCAACTCGTTCTGTATTGCCATAAACTTGCCACCTGCCGGATTCCAGTTTGCCACGAACATTAACAATACTGTCAGCAATATCTAGTGTTCCTTTGGCGTTAGCAGCGATCGCATTTAAACTCAAATCGTCCAGAGTTCCCGCAGCCTCGGCGGTTCCGCTGAAAAAACCTGTTAATTGCGGAGGTAAATTAAGTTCTGGCAAGACTTGCTGCAAACTATTAATAGCTATGCGATCGCCCTCGATCAACGCTTCCCACTGCCGATTTTTTAAGGCTGCATCCACCTTTACATTAGTGTCGCCAATTTTGACAACTGTATTTTGCAAATCCACCGCATTACCTGCGGCGATAATTTCACCGCTTGCGGGAAAACTTCCTTGCAGCGCTTGCCATTTAACTCTAGCTTGGATGTTGTCAAAAGGGCCGAAAAGTTGAGCTTGTGCGGAGACGTTGCCAATTTTAACAGTAGCAGGAATCTGGACAGAGTAAATTTGGGCGAGATTATCTGCGGGTACATTTTCAGCTTGCAAATCAAACACTAAACCCGATCGCGAATTCCCGCTTCCTAAAGCTATATCGACTTCACCTTTACCGCTAATTTTACCACCGGCAGCCGGCACTATCAAGATATCGCTCAAAGCCAAACCTACAGAGGAAAATGGGGGAAGAGAAGATTGGGTTTGGGGAGTTGGGGTTTGAGCCATTCTCCTCGGTTCCAGCTTAAAATTAGTGCTAATATTGTTTAATTGCAGGCGATCGACCACAGCGGGTTTTGTGGAGGCGATCGTACCAGTCAGCATTGGATTTGCAACGGTTCCAGTCAGTTTGGTATCTGCCTTGATTTCTCCGGCTACTGCGATCGGCAATACCACTTTCTGCCCTAACTCTGCTTCTACCGTACTGACAACATTTGCCACGGCTACAGGCTGCAGGTTTGTTATTAGATTGAAGCTAGCTCGATCTAGGTTGAAATTTGCTCCTGTTGCGACTGTTCCGGCTATTTTAACTGGAATTAGACCGTAATTAGCAGTCAAACTATCCACAATTACATTAGTTCCCTGAAACCGCAATTGGCCGCTGCTATTTTGGATTGTTTGTTTCAGGGGCTTGATATTTGCTTGCAATCCGGCAAAACTAGCCGTTCCAGTAAGTGCTGATAATTTATTCTCTCGCAATTGCACGGTTAAGTTGCTATTTGCCAGACCTTTTTGTAAAGAGATTCCCGGAAGTTTTAGCAAGCGGGCGAGGTCGGACAAAGGCAAATTTTGACCTTGCAACTGCAGGTTAGTTTGACCATCAGGCAACAGAGAATCGCCCTTGACTGCAAAATTATCATTATTAGTAAATTGACCGTTGAGTTCGTAGAGGATGCGCTGATTTTGCTCGCGAAATAAAGCGTTTCCGTTGTTCAGACTTACAGAAATAGGAGCCAATTTTGGCTGTCCGATGGGGGGATTTGGCACCAAAACTGCGCTGACATTTTCAACGCGCACGGCATCTATTTCTGTTTTAAATAAACCGGGTTTTTTGGGTTCGGATGTAGGAATATTAATCCAGGTACCTTGCTTGTCTTGTTCGATATAAACGCTGGGTTTAATTAAGGTAAGATCTAATTTGAGAGTGCGGTTGAACAGCAGCGGCCAAATTGAAAATTTTACTTCTACTGCTTCTGTAGAGGCGTAATCTGGATCGGTAGAAGTTGCCGGTACGCTCGATCGGCCAAACCGCAAACCCGTCGGAGAAAATCGCTCCAATTTTCCGATTTGCACGGGCCTCTTGAGTGTCTGACTGACCTCAGATTGCACCAAAGGAGCTAAGTTTTTCCGCACCCACTCCTGTGCGGCCACCGCCCCAACCAGGCCGAGAATGCCTAATCCCGTACCGCTAAGCAGCAGCACGCGCCACCAGCGGCGGCTGAGACGGGGTGCGAGTTGGTTTTTGTCATCGTCGGAGTTAGTCATGCTTGTCTCTCAGAGCTTGTGAGAATTCACCAATAAGGAAATCAACCAATGTTCGATGCGGTAGAATTTCTTTGATTTTGCCTTTTGCCTTCTGCCTTCTGCCTTTGGTAGACTCAGAACAGAGGCCGGAAGTGCCGATCGAACCCAACTCTCGGCAGAAGGCACGCCCACACTCTAGGGTAGACTGCAAAAACCTTTACCGAACTTAATCAAAACACGCAACACCACCCAAAACCAAGTCCTCCAACTCCCCCAAATTCTCTAGATTCCCCCCCCAGTGCAGGATCGGCCCTCAATCAAAAATCTCAAATCTCCAACCGAGTCGTCTAAATCCCTCAAATCCTCTCGATCGCGCCGCGTGCAGGATCGGCCCTCAATCAAAAATCTCAAATCTCAAATCGATCGCCCGATCGCTTCTAAGATTAAAAAACGGTGGTTAAGAAGGTCTTTAAAACTTATGCGAGTGTTCGTCTTACTCTTCAATGCCCGCACCGAGAATGAGGGAATTCATACCATTCAACTCGGCGATCGCAACAAAGTTCTGATGTTTGAGTCAGAAGACGACGCCACCCGCTTTGGCGTGATGTTGGAAGCTCAGGATTTCCCCGAACCGACTGTCGAGGCGATCGACGATCGAGAAATTAAGGAGTTCTGCGACAGTGTTGATTATGATTGGGAACTGGTACCGGCGGGCGCGCTAGCGATTCCGCCAGAAGACAATGTAACACAGACTCAGTGGCAAGCGCAGGGGCAACCAGAGCCGGAGCCGGAGGCGGACTCGGACTCTGAGGTTTCCCAAAACGAACTGGATTCTATTCGCCGCCGACTAGAAGGACTTTTGTAAGAGTCAGTAGTCAGTAGTCAGTTGTCAGTTGTCAGTTGTCAGTAGTCAGTTGTCAGTTGTCAGTCGTCAGTTGTCAGTCGTCAGTTGTCAGTTGTCAGTTGTCAGTCGTCAGTTGTCAGTTGTCAGTTGTCAGTTGTCATGACTATTGACTACTAAGTATTGAGTCGTGAGTCAACTTGAATTGCATTCATTCGCCTCAAGATTTGAAAGGTATCTGGGTTTATCTGCATTTATCTGCGGTTTTCCTCTAAATCAATAACCAATGACCAATGACTAATGACCAATGACCAATGACCAATGACCAATGACTAATGACTACCCTTCGACTTGCTGCGGCTAAAATTACCAATGACCAATGACCAATGACCAATGACTAGCCTTCGACTTGCTGCGGCTAAAATGACCAATGACCAATGACTAATGACTAATGACTAATGACCAATGACTAATGACCAATGACCAATGACTAATGACCAATGACCATTAACAACAGACAAAAAATGAAGAATGTGGAAGAACGGGGGCATCTGCTGACGGAACAGGTGAATGCCAACAGCGAGAATTTAGACCAACTCAGTTCGATCGAATTAGTGGATTTGTTCAACCGGGAAGACGCCCAAACCTTAAGCGCGATCGCCAGCGCCCGCGAAGAGTTGGCCCGGGCGATCGACATCGCCGCCGAATCTCTGCGTCAAGGAGGCCGCCTGTTTTACGTCGGTGCGGGGACTTCCGGGCGTTTGGGGGTACTCGATGCCGCTGAGTGTCCCCCCACCTTCTGCACCCCGCCAGAGCTCGTACAAGGCATAATAGCCGGGGGTGCGGGGGCTTTGGTGCGGAGTTCGGAGGATTTGGAGGATCGGCCCGAAGATGGGGCAGAGTCGATCGCCCACCGTCACATTAACAATCTCGATGTGGTAGTCGGGATTACGGCTGGAGGCACAACACCCTTTGTAGCCGGTGCCCTACAGGCGGCGCGGCAGCGGGGGGCGAAAACTGTATTTATCGCCTGCGTACCCGTCGAACAGGTGAATTTTGAGGCGGATGTTGATATTCGGTTGTTGGTGGGGCCGGAAGTGCTGGCGGGTTCGACGCGCCTGAAAGCGGGTACAGTCACAAAAATGGCTTTGAATATTATTTCGACTGGCGTAATGGTAAAGTTGGGGAAGGTTTACGGCAATCGGATGGTTGATGTGGCAGTGACCAATCAGAAATTGCGCGATCGGGCGGTACGGATGTTGCAGGATTTAACTGATTTGAGCCGGGAAGAAGCGGGTTTGTTGCTAGAAAAAAGCGGCAAGTCGGTAAAATTAGCTTTGATGATGCACTGGACTAATTTGGAGATGCAGGAGTGCGATCGAATTTTGGGCGAGTTTCAAGGTAATTTGCGATCGGCCCTAGCATCAATCCAACCGTAGATTTTAGATATTTCCTGCAATTCTTTAATCTCAAATCATGACTTGCTCAGATTCGACAACAAGAATTAATCCCCAGCAAGAATCAAGAATGCAAAAATATTAGTAGGGCGTGTCGCCATTTCTAGCGACGCAAAGCGCCCTACAACATTTGAGTAAACAAACTCAACTAATAATATTTCTCTAATACCGTTCGTAGTGCGGACGACCATCCGTTCTTAAACAGAGGACTCCACGACGCACTACAAACCGTTTTTTTAGGGTAATCCACCGGACAGAATATTACCTATTGCTCCTAATAGCTCGTTACCAGCAAAAGCCTGGTAATGCAGAGCCTCTGTTTTGTGCTACTAAACAGCCAAAAACTCAATACCAATACCGACTTTCCTCAACTATCCTACTTCATCTTCAAAATCTTCTGAGTAGCACTTTCAGACACCGGCATCACCGATAAGCGATTGCCTTTCCTCACCACCAAAACCTCCTCAGCACTAAAATTTGCTTTCAATTCATCCAAAGATATTAACTTAGCAAATTCCTCCACAAACTCAACTTTCACAGTTTGCCAGCGAGGCGCATCAAGCCGAGATTTAGCATCATAATATTCGCTATCAACATCAAATTGAGTCGGGTCAGCAATCCCAGTCTCAATCACGCGCACCAATCCGACAATGCCCGGAATTTTAGTATTAGAATGATAAAAAAATATTAAATCTCCAAGACTCATTTCCCGCAGAAAATTGCGCGCTTGATAGTTGCGAACACCGTCCCAAATTGAAGTACGATCGCCCTTCAAATCCGCAATACTATAAACATCCGGTTCCGACTTCATCAACCAATAATCCATAGATAATTAAAAATTGCTATTTTGTTACTAATATTTAGGGCTTGCTGATATCGTGTCCGGTCAATTGACATATCTAAGATTAGTTCGTAGTGCGGACTTTAGTCGGCTCCCGGATTGCGGACTAAAGTCCAATCGCACTGCTCAAGTGAGCAAAAAAAAATCTGTAAGGCAAGATATACATAGATAATTTCCTTACAAACCAAAATATCTCTCTCCATTATGCCAAATCGTGCGTGCATTCTCAAACAACAATTTTTGCAGAGCGTTGCCTCACCTTGGGAGAAACTGCTGCCAGATTCGTTAGTCCAGGAGATTCTAGCGAAGCAGAAGATAACCTACTACCAAAGCGTCTACACACCGATAGTCACCTTGTGGGCGATGAGATCCCAGGTACTCTCACCTGATAAAAGTTTGAGTCAAGCCGTGAAGCGGATGAGTACGTGGCCCAGGGTGGCGGGAGTCAAGCTTGCTTCTTCTGACACCGGGCATACAGTAAAGCAGGGTGAACGCATCTAAATTTAACATTAACAGAATATGGTATATTGGAGAATAATTATTGAGTACCTACAAAACATTTAATCAGAGTTCGCCCTGTATGAAACTCAAACCTAAAATCACCATTGCCGACCATTTTTCCGGCTGAGAATACCCAAGAATTGAGCGGACAAAACATCATCAATTAATGGATATTATCACGACTCAATTTGTGCATTAATTTGCGGTGCTGATACATGGGTGGATATCGAAATTTACGGGCGAGCTAAACACGAATGGTTAGTTAAAGAAACTTTTAGAATTGCCGAATGGTATATCGAGCCATGACACAATTGTGCGAGTATTTTCCTGCCTCAAACTGAGCAATTTCAGAAATGTTTTTTGAGTTGGATTCAATCTATTAGTTGCTTCAATCCAGGAGAAGTAATCGCAATTGATGGCAAAACTCTTCGCCATTCTTAAGATCCGGTAGGAGACAAAAAAGCGATTCATATGGTCAGTGCTTGGGCGATAGCCAAAGATTAGTTTTAGGACAAGTTAAAGTTGATAAAAAATCTAATTAAATCACAGTAATTCCGGCTTTACTCAAAGTATTGGAATTAAAGATCAGCATTGTCACGATTGATAATCTGGGCTGTCAAAATTCAGTTGTGAAGTCAATTGTCGAACAAGGAGGAGATTACGCGATCGCCTTAAAAAATAACCAACCATCCTTATATGTCAGAGTAGAAGCGTTGTTTAAACAAGCAATTAGACAAGGATTTTCTGGCTTGATACATACAGCTTATTCAACTAAAAAAGAGAGTGATCATGGTCGCTCAGAAATCCGACATCACAACCATATTAAGTGACATCAAAGGGCAGATTTAACCCGACAATCAATGGAAGAAGCTTCATAGTATAGGTCTGATAGAATCCGTAAGAATAGTCAAGGGAAAAACAACTATTAAAACTAGTTATTATATTAGTAGCTTACCAAATGATGCTCAAAGATTTGGTGAATCAGTCCGCAGTCATTGGGGAAGAAAAATTATTTACATTGGGTATTAGATATAGATTTTCGTGAAGATGATTGTCGGATCGGAAAAGATAATGCTCCGCAAAATTTTGCGACAATCAGACATATCTCGCTTAATCTTTTGATAATAAAAAAATTCAAAAACTGGAACAAAGAATAAGCGACTTCGAGCTGGTGGGATGATGACTATTTGACTAAGATTCTCGCTATTGCAGTTAAATAAATTTTCACAAATAACTCATTAATCAATATCATACAACTTGTAAACAGTGGTTGTAATATTTTTATTTTCTCAAAATTCGCATTAAGTAAAAACCACTATTAATCAGTTCATCTTTTATCTAAAAAGTCATTACAAAGCGTGTCTGTAGCTTCTAAGAATGGTGAATTTATCTCAAAATATACTCACCACTGATGAATAGTGTTCAATAAGAGGCGTTCCCCCTGCTTAATGGATCGATCGCCCAACAGCATACCTTTGTTCGATCGCAAACGAGCTGTTGTTATAGCATAGATATGCTTTCCCTTCCAGTTCGTTTCCAAACTTTGATTCGATCGGTAAAATACGACCAATATCTGTCAGTATAGAAATACATATTCGATCGATCGCAAAGAGGCCACCGTGCAACCCGTAGACTTTACAACTTTAACCGCAGCTTGCAGCGAACTGCGAGCCCAATGGCTGCCAGCGCGCCTAGAACAAGTCTACCAGCGCGATCGATTTACCGTGTCCCTGGCCCTCCGCACCATGAAAGGGCGCGCCTGGATAGACATTTCCTCCCATCCAACAGCAGCCCGCATCTGTGTCGGCGACCCCCCGCCCCGCATTCCCGACACCTTCACCTTCAGCGAACAACTGCGCCACCAACTGTGCGGCTTAGCCTTAGTTTCCATCGCCCCCGTGTCCCCTTGGGAAAGAGTCATCGACTTGCAATTCGCCAAACGTCCCGGCGAAGGAGCACTTTGGCATCTCTACGCCGAAATCATGGGCAAATACAGCAACATCATCCTCACCGCCAGTGACAATCTCGTTGTCACCTGCGCCCACCAAGTCGGCATAAAACAATCCAGCGTCCGCCCAGTCCAAACCGGGCAACCCTACGAATTGCCCCCTTCTTTGACCGATGCAGTGCCAAGCGCGATCGAACCTCAAAACCGCTGGCAAGAACGAATTAGCCTGGTTCCGGGGCAATTAAAGACCAATCTGTTGAAGAATTACCGAGGGTTGAGTAAAAACTTAGTAGTGTCCATGATTCGATCGGCCTCTTTAGACCCCGAACAATCCACCGACAGCCTCAATCCCCACCAATGGCAGCAACTATTTCAGCGCTGGCTGTACTGGTTGCAATGCCTAGAAAACTCCAAATTCCAACCAAATTTGACCCCCGAAGGCTACAGCGTCATCGACTGGCCAAAACCCGACGAAAAACAGCCAGAATCTGAATCTGAAAAGGAATCTAATTCCCCCAATCTGTTACATCAGCTACATCCGCTACAAAATCCGCTGCCGAACTCTTCCGTCCAAGAATTACTCAACAGCTACTACACCGCCGAAATCAACCAACAACTATTCGCCCAACTGCGGCATCAACTTACCCAAAAACTCAACAACATCCTCGCCAAACTGCGCCTCAAAGCCAACACATTTAAAGAACGCTTGCAGCAATCTGCCGGCGCAGATATCCACAAATCCCAAGCCGACTTGCTAATGGCAAACTTGCAGCATTGGCAACCAGGAATGAAATCAATTTCCCTCCCCGACTTTGAAACCGAAAAACCAATTACCATTCCCCTAAACCTAGAAAAAAACGCCGTTCAAAACGCTCAAGCAATCTACAAAAAACACCAAAAACTTAAAAGAGCCCGCATAGCAGTAGAACCTTTGTTAGCCGCGGTACAAGAAGAAATCGACTATTTGGAACAAGTCGAAGCCGCGCTTTCGGTACTCGAAACCTACCGCAACACCCAAGATTTGCAAACCCTCGCCGAAATTCGCGAAGAACTGATCCAGCAAAAATATCTAGTTGTACCAGATTACCGTGGCAGTGACAAAAATGCTGCGATCGAATTTCACCGCTACCAAACCCCCAGCGGCTTTGAATTATTAATCGGGCGCAACAACCGCCAAAACGACCAACTCACTTTTCGTACCGCCACCGACTACGACTTGTGGTTCCACACCCTAGAGATTCCCGGAAGTCACGCCTTGCTGCGTCTGACACCCGGTAATGTCGCCCAAGAAACCGATTTGCAATTTGCGGCCGACATGACTGCATACTACAGTCGCGCCCGCCACAGCGAACAAGTTCCCGTGGTTTATACAGAACCGAAATATGTATATAAGCCGAAAGGTGCAAAACCTGGTATGGTTGTCTACAAACAAGAGCGGATTGTCTGGGGCAGACCGCAGCAAGCCCCCGCATGATTATGATGTACGCGGTGACAACTAAAATACAATAAGTTCGATCGATCCGACTTCAGTTTTCCAACAATCCGAGGACTAAATTCCTCACTACAAACCTCAAAAATCTCTATTCAATGTAAAGTTGTATTACAAAAAAATAAATTTTGTTGCAAAAGTACCGCTTAAGAGAGATGATATCTGTCTTAGAACCCGCTGCAAAGAAACGTGCAACTCGGGTTTCCTCGCCGTGAGAAAAACACTGTGGGAAAAACAACGGATTTAACTATTTGTGCAGACCAGCTTTAGCTAAAGCTGGTCATTTCTGTTGAAACAAAACACAAGATTGCCCAAATTGCCTTTCTATCTGGAAATTATCTGCTATAGCGTGCGTTATCTGCCTGAAATTAACGGTTGACTTATTAAATTATCAGCGTCAATCAGTGTTTGTAAGTACCTACACAAAATTAATTACACATCCGACTTTGTTACTCTTTAGACGTATCAAGGGTTTCAAGTCAACTCAGTCGGCAATTAATTTTGTTTACCTACTTAAGCTGGAAATCTGCGGTTAACAGAGCGAATATTGATGCAATGCAAGTTTAAAGATTTACACCACCACTATCAATCTAATTAGAGCTTATTTCAGCGCAAAAAAAGGTGCGGCGGCGCACCTTATCAAAACTTTGGGTTGAAAACCCCGTCCTTCTAGGACGGCTTTAATTAATTGTAACTTTTTGTTGCCCGACCATCTGTTTTGTGCTGATTGGGTTAGCATAAACATGGAGGTAAGGCAATGCTAGTTTTTGAGTTCAAGACTTACGGAAAGTCAAGCCAGTTCCAGGCAGTAGACGAATCAATTCGTACCGCTCAGTTTGTCCGCAATAACTGTTTGCGCTATTGGATAGACAATCCGAAAAAGAATAAATACGACTTAAATAAATACTGCGCTGTACTGGCAGCGACGTTTCCGTTTGCCGACGAACTCAATTCCCAAGCAAGGCAGTCGAGTGCAGAACGCGCTTGGGCGGCTATCTCCAGATTCTACGAAAACTGCAAGAAGAATGTTCTGGGCAAAAAGGGATACCCGCAGTTCCAAAGAGACTGTCGTTCGGTTGAGTACAAAACAACTGGATGGAAGCTCGCAGGCGACAGAAAGTCGATTACCTTTACCGACAAAAAAGGGATTGGCAAACTCAAGCTAAAAGGTACACGCGATTTGCATTTCTACCAAATCAACCAAATAAAACGGGTTCGTTTGGTAAAACGTGCGGATGGCGTGTACGTCCAGTTCTGTATTGATGTCAATCGAAAGGAAAACACGGAACCCTCTGGTACGACAATCGGACTGGACATTGGCTTAAAAGAATATTACACCGATTCAAACGGAGTTACGGTTGCAAATCCGAGGTTTCTAAGGAAAAGTGAGAAAGTCCTCAAACGATCTCAACGTCGCGTATCAAGCAAAGTTAAAGGTTCAAATAACAGGGGCAAGGCTAGGCAGATTCTAGGCAAACGCCACCTCAAAATAAGTAGACAGCGCAAAGACCATGCAATAAAACTTGCAAGGTGCGTAATCTCGTCAAACGATGTAGTCGTCTACGAAGATTTGAGAATTAAAAATATGGTGCAGAATCACTGTCTGGCGAAGTCCATTAACGACGCATCTTGGTATCAGTTCCGTGTCTGGCTCGAATATTTTGGAAAAGTGTTTGAGCGCGTGACGGTTGCGGTGAATCCGCAATATACCAGCCAAGAATGCTCGCGTCTGCGGCGAAAACGTAAAAAAATCCCTATCTACTAGAACGCACGTTTGTAAGTGTGGTTGTGTATTAGATAGGGATGAGAATGCAGCCAGAAATATCCTAAGTCGAGGATTGGGTACGGTAGGGCATACCGGAACCTTTGCACTAGATGCAAGCAACGCTTCGGGAGAATTGACCGCTACTTTGACTGGAGAAATCCTGTCTGAGCAAGTTAGCTCGTAGAACGAAGAATCCCCGCGCGTTCACGCCGGGGAGTGTCAAACATACAACTCCTAGAAAGTAAACGTCGTTCTGATGACTCCAATCACCAAATCAGAATTATCATTATTGTGATCCGGAGCAGTCAGCCAAATCACACCAGGAGTGACGGAAATATTGTCGCTCAACTTAAACTGATAGAAACCTTCAATGTGCAGCGAAGTATCCTTATCTTCCGGTAAACTCCGATTAGTAGAACTCGTCACGCGAGGCTCCATACCAACCAGAATTCCCGCCACATTTCCTTCTTTCAACAAATCAGGAAAAGCCAAAGTAGCCGCCCAGTTCCAGATTTTTTGGTCTCCCCGCTGAACAGAACCGGTAGGAGTAGCCAAGTTCGATAAAATGCGCTGGTTGGTGTAACCCGCCCAACCGCCAAGAGCAATTCGGCGACCAAGTTTCAACGAAGCTTGCGCGCCGTAGGAATTGCTAGAAACAGGCAGATTGCTATCGCTGTCAATTCCGAAGGAACCGAGACGCGCCGGGAAATTAGAAGCATTGCTCCCCGTACCGGTCACGAAATTGTAGGAATTAACGTAAGTTAAACCTATAGCAAAGCTGTCGCTCGGTTTGAAAGTCAACTGAGCCAAACCGCCGTAAGAACCGTTGAACAAACCGTTACCCCGCGTCGGGTTGGCGGCGTTGCCGGCCAAATATCCTAAACTCAGTTCGAGTTTTTCCCCAAACTGATGCCGCAGAGCGATGCCAGAACCGCCAGTCAAATAGTAAATCGGGTTGCGAGTACCGAAGTTAGAAAGAGCACCGCTGCCGCCGTCTCCGTCAAAGTAAGGGTTGACTGTGTTGGTAAAATCATCAGCAGCGCCGGCGTTGGCTTCTAGAATTACAGTAGTGTTTTTGCCTAGAGGGAATTGGTAAAGCAGCGCATCTAAACCAACAGTATTGCTAGCCTCGCCGAAAGGCCCGGCATTAAACCGCAATTCCCCTTCAGCAGTTTTGGTATTGTTAGTAGAAAACGAACCCAAATTCAAAACTTGCAGTCGAGTTCTCAGCAAGTCTTTACCTGAGAAACTCGTATCAAAATTGAGACGAACCCTGCTGCCAAAAGCTGTGGTTCTATCAGCTTCGCGGCCCTCAGCATCATCTCCGGCGGCGATACCGGTCACAGCAAATATCACTTCGCCGTTGAGTTTAGTAGTAGTCGAAAACTGATTTGCTTCTAATTCAGAAGTGCGCGCTTCCAAAGCATCGACGCGACCGCGCAAAGTTGCCAATTCCGCTGCAAATTCTTCTTGCAACCTTTGGATAGAAGCTAAATCTTCTTTGGTTGCTAAATTTCCCGTACCACCTCTAATCAGTTCGGTAACTTTATCCAAACAGGCGTTTAAACCGGCTGCGAACTCGTAGCGAGTCATGGCCCGGTTGCCGCGGAAAGTGCCGTCAGGATAGCCAGCTATGCAACCGTAGCGCTCTACTAAGGATTGCAAAGCTTGGAACGCCCAATCTGTGGGGCGCACGTCGGACAGTTGCGAAACTGAGGTTACTTGGCCGGCTGCATCTTCGCTGTCTTCTGCGCTGTATTGGTTGATTTGTTCTAAAAGATTTGATTGCGCTTGAGGTTGGGTTCCCGGAGGGGTTGATTGGGAAATCTCCTCGGGTTGTGCGGCAGGTTTTTCGGCGCTTAAATTGGTCGGTGTGGCGGGTGGCGTGGCGCTTGTGTTGGCGGGCGCGACTGCGGGGATTTCCTCTGCGACAGGTTGTTGGGCGCTTAAGTCTGCTGCTGCAACTGCGGGTTGGGTTTCGCTTGTGTCTGCTGCAACTGGGTTTTCCGGTGCTTTTGTCTGTTGGGTAACTGGGGTTACTGTTGCTGCTAGGTTTTCTTTGTCAATAGTTTCAACAGTTAAGTTAGTGGCTAGTGACGTTGGTTCGGCTGTCACGGCTGCTGTTTCAGGCTGTGCTTGCTCGATGGCAGCACCTGCTAATTCTAATTGATTGGCTTGAGCTACCGGGGCTATTTCTACAGGTTGCTCTGCTGCTAGGGCTGTCGAAGATACTACTAAACTTGCTGCTAATACAGCAGGACTGACTAAAAGTCCTTTCCACAAAAATTTGGACATTTTTTCCTCACACCACGTTAGTTCGATCGCCCGTTCCGAAGAGTTAGCCGATCGCAAATCCTTTACACTATTGCCCCTAATAGTATTTTTTGTCAACAATCTGGCGAATCGTTGCCGCACTAGGCAATTTGGCCAGCCCCAAATTTGACAAAAACCTCGTTTATTCCCAAAATTCTTGGTTTGAACTATCCCAAAAAATGGGTACAAACACTCGACGCTGGTGAGACTCCTGTTCGAGCTCCCAGATTAATCCGTGGAGTAAATCTCAAACTTGTTCGCTCGCGAAGTCGAAGAATCTCAAATCGAGTCGCCTACGTAGAAACGCGGTTAATGGCTCGATACTGCGTCAGTAATCTCTCGGTAAGACTAATATTGACAGAACTGGCGCTAATAAATCGTTTGATCGACTACATAAAGTGAAAAAACTCAAATACGCCCTAGTTCATGAATGGTTGACACCCTTGGCTACCGGCGGTTCGGAACTCGTAGTGCAGGAAATCCTCAAATACGTAAATGCTGATGTCTATGCCCTCATCGACTTTGAATCAGCCAATCCCGAAAGCTATCTTTTTCAAAGACAGATTGGTACAACATTCTTGCAGGGCTTTCCTGCAGCCCGCAGCGGCGTGCAAAAATATTTGCCATTTCTGCCCGTCGCGATCGAACAACTAGATCTGCGAGCCTACGACATCATCCTCTCATCATCCCACGCCGTCGCCAAAGGCATCCTCACCAGCCCCCAGCAACTGCACGTATGCTACTGCCACACACCCATGCGCTACGCTTGGGACTTAACTTTTGACTACTTACGTAATAGCAAAGCCGGACGGGGCATCTTGGGCCTGATGACGCGATATTTGTTGCACCGACTGCGGCAGTGGGATGTAATTTCCGCCAACCGCGTCGATTATTTCATCGCCAACTCCCAACACACGGCGCGCCGAATTTGGCGGTGCTACCGGCGGCGCGCGGAGGTAATTTATCCGCCGGTAAATATTGATCGATTTGCCTTGCTGGAGCAAAAACAAGATTTTTACGTGACAGTTTGCCGGTTGGTAAGTTACAAAAACGTAAGTGCGATCGTCCAAGCATTCAATCAACTCGGGCGCAATCTAATTGTCATCGGCACCGGCCCAGAATTAGAAATGCTCCGGCAAATCGCCAAACCCAATGTACAATTGCTCGGCCACCAGCCCGCCTCCGCAGTCGAAAAATACATGGCCGAGGCAAAAGCCTTTGTCTATGCAGCTTGTGAAGATTTTGGCATAGCTTTAGTAGAAGCTCAAGCTTGCGGGACACCAGTAATTGCCTATGCAGCAGGCGGCGCTTTGGAGACAGTGCTCGACATTCGCCAACACCCAGAGACGGGGACAGGTTTATTTTTTCCCTCCCAAACCGCAGCAGGATTAGTCGAAGCTGTCAAGGAATTTGAGCAGTTGCAAGGCAAATTTTCCCCGGAAATGGGACGGTTGCGCGCCTCCGGGTTTGCCCCCGAAGTCTTTGAGCAGCGCTATCTAGCTTTTGTGGAACAGTGCTATCAGGAATTTCAATCCCGCGATTTTACCAAGTCTGGGAGTTGAGAGGGGGAGAGAGGGAGAGTGGGAAAATATTCCGTAATTACTTCCGAAGCCCTCAAAACCTTTCTACATAAGTACCTTGTCCATTCTTCCTTCTTCCTTCTTCCTTCTTCCCGCGATTTTACCAAGTCTGGGAGTTGAGAGGGGGAGACTGAGAGAGTGGGAGACTAGGAGAGGAGGAAAATATTCCGTAATTGCTTCTGAAGCCCTCAAAACCTCTCTACATAAGTACCTTGTCTATTCTTCCTTCTTCCTTCTTCCTTCTTCCTTCTTCCTTCTTCCCGCGATTTTACCAAGTCTGGGAGTTGAGAGGGGGAGAGAGGGAGAGTGGGAAAATATTCCGTAATTACTTCCGAAGCCCTCAAAACCGCTCTACATAAGTACCTTGTCCATTCTTCCATCTTCCATCTTCCATCTTCCATCTTCCATCTTCCATCTTCTGAATGCAGAAAATTGAGTATTGGAAACATAATTCAGAGAACAAAGCGTCTTGAGGCTTTATGATCGAGACTGTGTGTGGTGTGAAGTGAAGGAGTAAGATGACTGCCGACAGCCAACTAATCTCCGGTAAGGTAATTCGAGCGATCGCGAGACGCGGTTTTGGGCCTGTCCTCGACGGAGACAGACGCATAACTCGTTCTCTACAGAGTCTCGACGGAGAATTTTTCAAGCGGCTATTTGATATCCTGTTTTCCTCATCGGTTCTGCTCCTGTTTGCTCCGGTTTATCTGCTTTTGGCTCTTTCGATCGCCTTAAGCTCGTCCGGGCCTATTTTTTACGTACAGGAACGAGTAGGCAAAAACCGTAAAATGTTTTATTGCCTTAAATTCAGAACGATGGTGGAAAATGCGGACGATATATTGCTGGAAATCATGGAAAAATCTCCGCATTTGCGTCAAGAGTTTGAGGACAATTTCAAACTCAAACAAGACCCTCGAATTACCTGGATTGGAAGATTTTTACGAATGACCAGTTTGGACGAATTTCCCCAGTTTTGGAATGTTTTAAAAGGAGATATGAGCGTCGTCGGGCCGAGACCTCTAGTTGAAGAAGAACTGCCGAAATACGGCCGTCACATCAACAAAATTCTCACCATCAGACCTGGAATTACAGGCTTGTGGCAAGTGTCCGGTCGCAACGACATTCCCTATCCCCAGCGAGTCCAAATCGATCTCTATTACGCCAAGGACAAAAACCTTTGGATGGATATGTGGATTCTTTTCAAAACAATTGGAGTTGTGATTTTTCCCAAAAATAACGGCGCATATTAATTATTGTCTGCAGTCAGCAATCGGTAGTTAGTTTTGTTTGTTACTGGCCGCTGATGCTGACTACTGACAGCAAGTGGCAAACTCTTTGTCAAAACATTCACCTTTTGTTGATGACGATCGCACAATTGTGAGTTAATCTAGAGCTTGAGAATACGATCGCCAGGGAACAACATCCTCTGGCCCGAACGTCCCAAATTAATTAACACAGCCTGTAAAAGGAAAATCAGATGACACAACGCAAGCGAGCGCTAATAACAGGTATTACAGGTCAAGACGGCTCCTACTTGACCGAATTACTTTTAGATCAAGGATATGAAGTTCACGGCATTATCCGGCGGAGTTCTAGTTTCAATACCGATCGCATAGATCACATTTATGTCGATCCTCACAGCGCGGACGCACAGTTATTTCTGCACTACGGCGACTTAACCGACGGCACTACTCTGCGCCGGATTTTAGAAGAAGTTCAGCCGGTAGAAATTTATAACTTAGGCGCTCAATCCCACGTCAGAGTCAGTTTTGACTCGCCGGAATATACGGTTGACACAGTAGGAATGGGAGTATTGCGCCTGCTAGAAGCAATTCGGGACTACCAGCGCCGCACGGGCATAGAAGTGCGGTTTTATCAAGCAGGTTCTTCGGAAATGTTTGGTTTGGTGCAGGAAGTTCCGCAGAAGGAAACAACTCCTTTTTATCCCAGAAGTCCCTACGCCTGCGCTAAAGTTTACGCTCACTGGCAAACAGTAAATTATCGCGAATCTTACGGACTTTTTGCCTGCAACGGCATCTTGTTCAACCACGAATCTCCCCGTCGCGGCGAAACTTTTGTAACTCGCAAAATTACTCGCGCCGTTGCCAGAATTGTCGCCGGCAAGCAGAAAAAGATTTACTTGGGCAATCTCGATTCCAAGCGGGACTGGGGCTATGCTAAAGACTACGTGCGGGCAATGTGGCTGATGCTGCAACAAGACAAACCGGACGATTATGTCATTGCTACTAACGAGACCCATTCGATTAAAGAATTTCTCGATTTAGCCTTTAATTACGTCAATTTAGATTGGCAAAAATATGTCGAGTTTGACGAACGCTACTTGCGTCCGGCAGAAGTGGAACTGTTGATTGGCGATTCAACTAAAGCGCGGCAGCAGTTAAATTGGGAACCGTCTGTAACTTTTGAAGAGTTAGTGCATTTGATGGTAGATGCTGACATCACAGCTTTAGAAAAGCAGGAACGAGGTTCTGGTAACGGATTTGATTGATGCGGCGAAACTAAGCAGTCACCGCGACTGCTTGACAGCTATTTTCGTTCAACAAAATTGGTAGTTGGGCGATCGCTCGTCCTAGTTGAGTTAATGTAGATCCACTAGGGCGAGTTTGGCTATATTTTTACTGAGCAGGAAAAACAAGCGCGATCGCTCCAAGTTGTGTAGCGGTGGCATTTTTAGACAGAAAATTGTCGATCGACCTTTATTGAAAATCCCGAGGATCAAATTATGACAAGCTTGGATTTAAGCAACAAGCGCATTCTAGTCACCGGTGGCGCAGGTTTCCTAGGCCGTCAGGTAATCGACCAGTTAGTCAAAACAGGGGCGGATGCTGATAAAATTTCGGTAACGCGATCGCGCGACTGCGACCTCCGCGTCATGGAAAACTGCAAGCGCGCCGCCGACAAACAAGACATCATCATCCACTTAGCAGCCCACGTTGGCGGCATCGGTTTAAACCAACTCAAACCGGCAGAACTATTTTATGACAATTTGATGATGGGCGCGCAACTAATCCACGCAGCCTACGAAACAGGAGTCGAAAAATTCGTCTGCGTCGGTACCATTTGCGCCTATCCCAACTTAACCCCAGTTCCCTTCAAAGAAGACGACCTGTGGAACGGATATCCCGAAGTAACCAACGCACCTTACGGAATAGCAAAGAAAGCCTTATTAGTGCAACTGCAATCCTACCGCCAGCAGTACGGATTCAACGGTATCTACTTGCTACCAGTCAATTTGTACGGCCCGGAAGATAACTTTGATCCGAAAAGTTCCCACGTCATCCCCGCATTAATTCGCAAAGTCTACGAAGCCCAAGAAAGGGGAGACAAAACACTGCCAGTTTGGGGAGATGGCAGCCCCAGCCGCGAGTTTTTGTATTCCACAGATGCAGCGCGGGGAATTGTGATGGCGGCTCAATCTTACAATGAATCTGACCCGGTTAATTTGGGAACAAATAGCGAAGTTAAAATTCGCGAATTAGTGGAAACGATTTGTGAATTGATGGGATTTGAGGGAGAAATTGTTTGGGAAACAGACAAACCGAACGGTCAGCCGCGCCGCTGTTTGGATACCCAAAGGGCTAAGGAAAGGTTTGGTTTTGTGGCTGAGATGGGCTTTAAGGAAGGCTTGAGAAATACGATTGATTGGTATCGAAAACACGCAGCGTAAGTCTGAAAAACCCGGCTTCTTCAAGAAACCGGGTTTTTTTGGGAGGCGTTGCTGATTCGCGGTATGAATCAACTTTTCATTTGATGTTACAAAACCGATCGTACTTGGCTTATAGCAATTTGAAAATCTTTATTTAATTCATATCGTTTCCGGCTGCATCGTCAGGTTATAAATTAGAGGGTAATTCATGAATTATTGTTACAAGTCACCACCGATCTCGGTGCAATTTTCAGTTGTTCGATTCACAGTTAACAGTCAACAGTCAACAGTCAACAGTCAACAGTCAACAGTTAACATCATGAGGAGTGCAACCGGAATTGATATCATACCAGTATTCAGCAACGCCGGAGAATCATTGTTCTGATATAATCGGAACCAAAAATTAATTTACCGATAGTATTAAAGGAAAACAGGTTGTGCAAACTATAAAATTAGGTGCATCCGGTTCCGATGTTGTTAAACTGCAAAAACGCTTGCAGGAGTTAGGTTTGAATCCAGGAAGTGCAGATGGTCAATTTGGGCCGAAAACTGAAGCATCCCTCAAACAGTTTCAAAGCAATCAAGGATTTTTGGCGGACGGAATCGCGGGCCCCAAAACGCTAGCTGCTTTGTTCCCTGGGGAACTTTTGGGCTCGTCACTTTTATCATACAGGGCGATCGAGCTAATCTTAGAATTCGAGGTAGGCGGCGGGCGGAAATATTACGAAAAGCTGTTGCAGCGTCCCACTTGGCCGGAAGGAGCATCGGGAATTACGATCGGCATCGGCTACGATATAGGTTACAACAGTGTAGAAGTTTTTAACCAAGATTGGTATCAATTAGGAGATGCAGATCAAAAACGTTTGAGTAACTGCTGCGGCTTGAAAGGGGAAGCTGCAAAAAGCCGTTTAGCTAGCGTGCGAGACATTCTTATTTCTTGGGAATTAGCGTGGGAAGTTTTTAATATTGTAACTATCCCGAAATTTTACAATTTTACTAAAGAAGCATTTCCCGGTTTTGAAGAATTGCCTGCGGATGTTCAAGGTGGATTGGTAAGTTTGGTGTTCAATCGCGGCACGAGTATGGAGGGAAACCGCCGCCGGGAAATGCGTGCAATCCGGGATTTAGTGGCGATCAAAAATGTGAATGGAATTGCCTCCCAAATCCGGCAAATGAAGCGGATTTGGGAGGGTACTTCAATTGCCAGGGGAATGAATAGGCGGCGGGATGCGGAAGCGGATTTAATTGAGGAAAGTGCTTAATCACAAATGAATAATGACTAATTTCATAACCATTGTAGGAGGGGCAAATATCTATTTTTCATAAAATTGGTTCGTAGTGAGGATTTTCGTGCGATCGAAAAAGAAGGACTGAAATCCTTTTTACGAACCAATCTGTTTGAGTGTTCGGATTTTCTTCCGAGCGAAAAGAAGGACGGGAGCATCTCAGTTTGGCAAAAATGAGATGCTCCCAGAAGGATTAAAGTCCTCACTACGAACTTTGTAAGTCTAATAATTAAAGCTTTGAACTTGCAGCAGTATGCGGTGGTAGTACAACTTTCTTGGCTAAACCTAGCACTTGCAAAATTTTAATCGCCCACCAAGTCATGTCAATTTCCCACCATTTATATCCAGCTTTTGCTACATTTGGATAAGCGTGATGGTTGTTGTGCCAGCCTTCTCCGTAGGTGAGAATTGCTGCCCACCAAAGATTGCGAGAATTGTCGTGAGATTTGAAAGTGCGGTAGCCTGTCATGTGACTCGCAGAGTTGATTAACCAAGTGCTGTGCCACAGCAAAACTGCCCTGAGAAATACGCCGTAAATCACAAATGACCAACCGCCAATTAGGTACAGCAAGATTCCTACAGGAATTTGCAGTATCAGAAAGTTGCGATCTAACCAGCGGTAAAATGGATCTTTAGCTAAATCTGGAGCGTATTTCTTGTAAGTTTCGTAATTAAAAAACTCTTGGTGCGGGTAAAATATCCACATCATGTGACTCCACCAAAAACCGCGCCGCGCGGAGTAAGGATCTTTATTGTTATCTTCTGTGTAGAGATGATGCTGGCGGTGTCCAGAAACCCAAAAAATCGGGCCGCCTTGTAAGGCTAAAGCACCTATTGTAGCGATCGCATATTCTAACCAAGAAGGCACTTGGAAGCTACGATGAGTTAACATTCGGTGATATCCCAAGCAAATCCCAATGCTGCCAAATAGCCAGTGCAGCAATATCGCTACACCTAAAGCAGACCAAGAAAAAAACCAGGGGGCTAATAATGCTAAGCCGTGTATTATCCCAAAAAATGCCGCAGTCGTCCAGTTAAATGCGATCGGCTGTTTGCCCTCAAGGGCCGTTTCGACGGAATTATAAGTCATGAAATTTTTATTTTAGATAACGGCGATCTGCTAACGAAACAACGATCGACCTTCCCCTATACACTGGTTAAAACTGATGCTCGCGAAAGCATACCGTTACAGGCGGAATAGACAATGCAAGTTTTACTTACATATTCAGCTTAACAGGCGTTTCCTTTTTATGCAAGTGTAACTTGCAATTTATTGTATGGCCGCTCAACGGAATCCAACTCGGCAGCGTTTAATCGGTGCAGCGCTAGAGTTATTTGTCTCTCGGGGAGTTACCGAAACCACGACTAAGCAAATTGCAGAATTAGCTGAAGTTAATGAGGTAACGCTATTTCGGAATTTTGGTAGCAAGCACGGCTTGCTTTTGGCAGTCATTGAAGAGGCTGCCGTATTTACTAAGTTGGGTGAAAGTTTAGTCGATCGGACAAATCAGACTAGCAGCATTCATGAAACGCTCAAAGACTACGCTATTGCGTGTTTACAGGCGCTGGAACGGGTTCCCGAAGTCGTGCGATCGGTGGTGGGCGAAGCCGGAAAGTACCCCGCAGAAAACCGCGCGGCGTTGGGTAGAGGCTTTACCGAAGCCAACCGTTACGCAGCAGAATATTTTGCTGCTGCGATCGATCGCGAGAAGTTGCACACACATTTGAGCGCCGAACAGCTTGCGAGTTTACTCAACGGAATGTTGGTGGGATATGCGGTGATTGAGTTTACTACCGAATTTCACGAACTTTGGCATGATCGGGAGGATTTTTTGGAAAATTTAGTCACGCTGTTTTTGCACGGGGCTGTATCGTCTTTTGATGAGGAGGAAGAAAAGGAGAATGTTAGTTTTTTGAGTGAGAATCCGAAGGTGGAAGCTGGGATTTTGCCTGCGTCTGGCGGATTTGGCGCCAAAATTCGGGACAGCCCCATCGCCCAGAATCAATTTGCAGTTAAATCGGAGTTGGCGACAAAAAAAACTGCTGGGGAAAATGTGTTAGATTTGCCAGCAAATTTAGTCGCTGCCATTTTGCAGCGAGCAAAAAAGCTGGGAATCCAACAATATGCTTTAGTATATGTTTTGTTTGGATCGGGATTGAGTAAAGATGAGATTGTTGGGTTGGAGCGATCGCACCACATCAGCGATTCTCGCCAACAACTGCTGCAAGTCACCCAAGGTTTGGGGCGGCAAGTTCCCGTAAATCAATGGATTTTGGGCAAGCGCTACGGTTCTTATACTAACAATCCGCTGACTCAGTGGTTGAAAAGCCGCAAAGATAGCGAGTCAGCTTTGTTTTTAAATCGAACTGGAAAACCCCTGTCGGAAAATGATTTAGTAGAACTGTGGGAAGAATTGACTGCGGGATTTGTGGGTGTTGAAGCAGAGGCTATCGCGATCGAACAAACTCAACAAACCTGGTGCGTGGAGATGTTAATGCGGGGTATGAATTTGGAAGATATGCAGATATTGACTGGGTGGGATGTTGCTAAGTTGCAGCCTTACCTGCGAAGATCCAGGGAAAAAATTGCTTTGGAACAAGCGATTCGTCTCGATCGCAAATCCTAGACAAATCATAGTATTCAAATGCCAAGGTCAAAGAAATGGGAATCAGTTTAAAATTTAACAGGCCTATAATGTACTATGTTGAGACAATATATGCCAATACGGTTTACTTAAGACGATCCCCCCTAACCCCCCTTAAAAAGGGGAGTAGGGGGTGGGACAAGAATGCTCTCAAAGTCCCCCTTTTTAAGGGGGATTTAGGGGGATATCCGGGGCATAAATATGTTAAGTGAACCGTATTGCAATATATGCTATCAGATTCGGTTAATTTCCCGTGATATCTGTAGGAAGCGGCAGTGCCGTTTCCCTACGCTGTGGCGAGACAAGATATATTCTGAAATTCGGTTAATTACCCATGATATTTGTAGGACACCGCAGTGTAATGTCCTATCTTTTTTAGCTGTTTCTATACCATTTTTAGCCGTGTCCCTAGGTTTTTTCGCATTCTTTTAAACTGATTTAATCTGAAATATGAACGCTCCTCAACCTTCATTAACTAAAACTGAATTAAGAAAATCGCTCCTCAAAACCCGCAAATCCCTATCAGCACAAGAGTGGAGAGAAAAGAGCGAAATCCTCTGCAATCACCTGCAAAACTCGCGCCAATTCACCCAAGCAAAAACAATCCTCGCCTACTTCAGTTTTCGCCAAGAACCAGATTTAAGTCCCTTGTTTGCAACACCCCGCAAATGGGGATTTCCCCGCTGTGTCGGGAAAGAGCTATCCTGGCACATCTGGCAGCCCGGAGATGCTTTACATAGTGGAGCTTATGGCATCCTAGAACCACTGCCTGATGCTCCAAAAATAGACCACTCAGAAGTAGATTTAATCCTCGTACCGGCTGTGGGTTGCGATGTTCGCGGCTATCGCTTGGGCTACGGCGGCGGCTATTACGATCGAATGCTGAGTTTACCAGAGTGGCGAGCGAAAATGACGATCGCCACAATCTTTGAATTTGCCTTGCTAACTCAGCTACCAGCCGACTCTTGGGACAAACCGCTGCACGGAGTTTGCACCGAAAGCGGGTTAAAAATGATACAGCAAAAATCCCAAAGGTCGATCGAGTAATAAATTTTTAATAATTAGCAGGATGTCGGCTCAAACGATCGCAGCAAAATTGGTTTGCAGCATCGGACTTCAATCCTCATAAAAATCTGAGGACTGAAGTCCCCACTACAAACTTATACAAACTTATAACAGTTATTTTACCAGACATGATATTATCCCTAGAGCCATCTTTAGTTCTCAGTATAGTTTAATCTAAAATCCAAAATCTAAAATCTAAAATACTATGGCCCAGCGCTACGTTCGAGTTAAAACAACACAAGGACACATCCATTACGGTTTGCTGCAACTGAGCCACAGCGTTCAAGTATTTGATGCACCTCCCTGGTTAAAAGGACAACCAACAGATTTGGAACTCCAACCAGATACTTACCAAATTCTTGCCCCTTGCTCTCCCTCAAAAATTGTAGCCGTCGGCAAAAATTATGTCGATCACGCCGCCGAAATGGGTACTCCAGTACCCGAAGAGCCGCTGCTATTTTTTAAGCCGCCCAGCGCTATCATCCCCGCAGGTGGAGCGATTCGCTATCCGCAGCAATCGGAAAGGGTAGACTACGAAGGAGAATTGGCCTTGGTAATTGGCGAACATTGTAGCAACTGCACTCCCGAACAAGCACACGGCAAGATTTGGGGCTATACCATCGCCAACGACGTGACAGCCAGAGATTTGCAAAAGCGGGACAACCAGTGGGCGAGGGCGAAAGGGTTCGATACATTTTGTCCCTTGGGGCCTTGGATTGTCCGCGAATTGAGTCCGGCTGCACAGTTGCAGACTTTTGTCAATGATAGCGATCGGCCGATACAGTCATCCCCGATCGATCGCATGGTATTTTCCCCAGACTTTCTAGTCTCCTACATCAGTCAAATAATGACTTTGATTCCCGGCGATGTGATACTGACAGGAACGCCACAAGGGGTAGGGCCGCTACAAATAGGCGATCGAGTCCGTATCGAAATTGAAGGTATTGGGAGTCTTGAAAATACAGTAGTTAGTAGTCAGTAGTCATTAGTCAGCAGTCATTAGTCAGCAGTCAGTAGTCAGTAGTCAGTAGTCAGTAGTCAGTAGTCAGTAGTCATTGTTGACTGTTAGCTGTTGACTGTTAACCGTTAACTAATAACTAATAACCGTTAACTAATAACTAATAACTACTGCTTTCCTGTCAACTCACAACTAAGAGAACTGGCACTTTTGCCAACTGCCAACTGCCAACAACCAACTGCCAACTGCCAACTGCCAACTGCCTAACGAACCTGCATATAAACAGCATCCGAAAGCGGAGGAATCTCTGCATAGCGTCCCAACGCCGACTGTACGACTGCATAAACAAATGCAGCCAAAGCACCCAAAAACACCATATTAAACAGAGTTTCCGCAATAAATGCGACTTGCAAGCCTCTAGAAAAAATCGGCAAAATCAAACCGCAGAGCATCAAAACAATGTCTAAAAGAATCGCCTGCATCGCATTAAAACGAATGAAGTGACTGATGTTTTCGTTTCTCACCACTGCTAAATACAGCGCAAAGAAAATAATCAAGCTAGCGAAGGGCAACCTATAAATCTGAAGCAACGGAGTTAGCGGGATCAAAAACAGTTGGAGGACAGGAAACTGTGCAAACAGATACCTGCCAAACCCCAGCCCGTCAATCAGTGGCAGCAAATAAGGCAAACAAGCAAAAATCCGGTCTGGAACAGTCGTAGATCCGCGCCAAGTCATAATGAACTCTCCTGAGTCGATCGATAAACTATCAATTCCCGTTAAACTCAGGATAACGCAGCAGGATCAGTTCCGACTCGCCCGGAATTTTCCCACACTCAGAGCCGAGTAGATTCAGGGGTATTGAGAGCGAGTCGGGTTCAATAGTCACCATGCTTTTAGGCCCGATGCCCTGTTTGGCCGATGATTATTTAATATTGGCAATGACGAAGCCCATTAGACACTCGTATCGATCGGGCAAATTTTCCGTAGGTTTAGCAACTGGATGCCCGCAGCGAAGCTCTCCACCGGTCCAGCGTGGTTGGCCCGTGCGATCGGCGAGCACACAACCTTGGCAAACACACTGAGGGGCAAGCATCTGATTTTCCATTAGAATAACTAACATTTGATACCTCCGGCAGGTTTCATACCAGTAATTTCATTGTATGTCAGGAACTTGGGACAAACGGCTTAAGCCGAACACAATGTAATATTTGGATAAATCATGTGAAATCCGTAGTAGGGTAAAAGATCCCCAATTCGCAATCCTAAATTGTCAAGAGGTTGATTATTGTGACCGACACTAACTTAGACTTGCTTTCCAAAACCGACCCGCAGATTGCCGATTTAATCGGGCAAGAACTCCAGCGGCAGCGAGACCACCTAGAACTGATCGCCAGCGAAAACTTCACCTCCGCCGCAGTAATGGCCGCTCAAGGCTCCGTGCTGACCAATAAATACGCTGAAGGACTGCCAGCCAAACGCTACTACGGCGGCTGCGAATTTATTGACGGCATCGAGCAAATCGCGATCGATCGCGCCAAACAGCTATTTGGAGCAGCCCACGCTAACGTCCAGCCCCACTCCGGCGCTCAAGCCAACTTTGCAGTGTTTTTGAGCTTGCTAGAGCCTGGGGACGGAATTATGGGCATGGATTTGTCCCACGGCGGACACCTGACCCACGGTTCCCCCGTCAACGTATCCGGCAAATGGTTCAAAGCTTTTCACTACGGTGTCAGCCCAGAAACAGAACAGCTCGACTACGACGAAATTTTGGCACTGGCGAAACAAAACCGACCGAAATTGCTGATTTGCGGCTATTCAGCATATTCGCGAATTATCGACTTTGAAAAGTTTAGAGCGATCGCCGACGAAATCGGAGCTTACCTGCTCGCAGACATCGCCCACATCGCTGGGTTAGTCGCCACAGGCCACCACCCAAGCCCCCTCGCCCACTGTCACGCAGTCACCACCACTACTCACAAAACCCTGCGCGGCCCTCGCGGCGGCTTGATTTTGACCAATGACCCCGAACTAGGCAAAAAGTTCGACAAAGCAGTGTTTCCCGGCACTCAAGGCGGCCCCTTAGAGCACGTAATTGCGGGCAAAGCAGTAGCTTTTGGCGAAGCATTAAAACCCGAATTTAAAACTTATTCCGGTCAAGTAATAGAAAATGCGCGGGCTTTAGCTGCACAGTTGCAGCAGCGGGGTTTAAAACTCGTTTCCGGCGGCACAGACAATCACTTAATGCTAGTAGATTTGCGATCGGTAAACATGACAGGCAAGCGAGCCGACCAATTAGTTAGCGGTGTGAATATTACTGCTAATAAAAATACCGTGCCTTTCGATCCGGCATCGCCTTTTGTCACCAGCGGTTTGAGACTCGGTTCGCCGGCGATGACAACCAGGGGCATGGGAACTGCTGAATTTACCGAAATTGGTAATATTATTGCCGATCGACTGCTGAATCCTGAAGATGAAAGCGTCACAGCCGATTGTCTGCGGCGAGTAGCTGCACTTTGCGATCGCTTCCCGTTATATCCGCACTTGTTCTTGAAAGTGCCGGCATTAGCTTAATTTTCCTGATCGGTGACGGGGAATTGGTAGTTGGAAGTGTACGGGTAAAAGGGTAACAGAGCCGGGAAAGATTGAGAGTTGCTGGCGATCGACCACTGTTTTAACGTGCATATATTTGCCGTAGGGGCGGGTTTCACCAGAGATATTTGTCGGTAGCCAAATATCTTTATAAACCCACCCTGAATTCCCGAATGATGAGGGAAATAACTCACAATTCGTCGATCGCAACTCACAACTCTCCGGCTCCCAACCCCCAGTCGCCCTACAAAAGACCTCTCCCATAATTCTTGTCGGGTAGGCATCCTGCCTGCCCTTTACAGGCTTTTATGGAGAGGTCTAAAGATGTTTCCTTGTGTTGACACTCCTCGGCCTTAAGGTACGAGGATTCTTAAGACATTACGGTCTTAATATCCCTATTGCTAGGGTTCCCAGGCTGACTACATTTGCACTTTACGTGCGTAGTCATGTCTCCTCTGTGAATGTTTTGGGCGTAGACTTTTCCCCAGTCCGGAGGTAGGTTTTTAAATCTTGTCTGATCCGTGTAGTATACCACAGGCTTGCACATGGATATGTTTACCCAAATACATGAGGATTTCTTACTACACACTTTCGGAGAAAAAGCCGTCCTCAAAGGACGGGGTTTTCAACCCAATTTTCTGATAAGCCATCTGAAATGTAGTAGACTCTGCCTGACAGCCTAATTGCCCCGCACTATTTAAAATTGATTTCAGATGCCGCACCAGTATCTGTACCACGTAGTCGCTTTTCTGGTTTCTGCGATCGTCGTCCTCTACAGTACGCCAATAGTCAAAAAAATTGGTCTCAAAAGCGGGCGAGTCGATCGGCCAGGCGAGCGAAAAGTCCACAAGCGCCCGATGGTGCGCTTGGGAGGAGTGTCCATCTTTATCGGCACTCTGACTGCTCTGTTATTTGTCTGGCTCTCAGGAGGCTTCCTCGATGCTAGCGGACAAATTCTCGATCGCAAAGACGAATACGAAATCTGGGGAGTCACCCTCGGCGGCCTCGGATTCTTCCTCATCGGTTTAGCAGACGATTTATTTTCGCTCTCAGCCATCAAACGCTTGCTCATGCAAATTTGCGTATCCAGCATCGCTTGGTACGCGGGCGTACAAATTGAGTTTCTCACAGTTCCATCCTTGGGACTGACAGATCTTGGCTGGCTGAGCTTGCCAATTACCGTAATTTGGCTCGTCGGTATGGCCAACGCCATCAACTGGATTGACGGTTTGGACGGTTTAGCAGCCGGAGTTTCAGGTATTGCAGCAGTTGTGATGCTGATAGTCAGTCTGTCAATGCACCAACCCGCAGCAGCCCTAATTGCAGCGGCTTTAGCAGGCGGCACTTTGGGATTTCTGCGCTACAACTTCAATCCGGCTCAAATCTTTATGGGAGATGGCGGCGCTTATTTTATCGGTTTCACTCTCGCGGGAGTGGGAGTAATTGGGTTAGTTAAAACTACGGCTATTACCTCTGTGTTACTGCCATATTTAATTTTAGCTGTACCGATTTTAGATATGTCTGCGGTTATTCTCGATCGGCTCCGCAACGGCAAATCACCATTTATTGCTGACAAGCGCCACCTCCACCACCGACTTCTAGAAGCCGGAGTATCCCATCGATTTGCGGTTTTATTTATTTACGCCCTAACACTGTGGGTGGGAAGTTTAGCCCTCGCTTTTTCGATACCCAGCGGCGTAATTTACGCACTGGGTGCAACAAGTTTGCTGGGATACGCTAGCTGGAAAGTTTGGAGACACGCTCGATAGACAGTTGACAGTTGACAGTTGACAGTTGGCACTTGACAGTTGACAGTTGTTATTTGTTATTTGTTATTTGTTCGCGAGGAGGAAACGGCCTTACCATCTCCTGATTGCGGGTAATAACCAATAACCAATAACCAATAGCCAATCTAAAATCTAAAATCTAAAATCTAAAATCGAATGGTTGCTGAAATTATTTGTGTTGGCACTGAATTGCTTTTAGGAGATATTCTTAATGGCAACGCTCAGTTCTTAGCCAAAGAATTAGCGAGTCTGGGAATCCCTCACTACTATCAAACAGTTGTGGGGGACAATCCAGAACGCATCAAACAAGTGTTAGAAATCGCCGTTAACCGATCGCAAATTTTACTATTTACAGGAGGCCTCGGCCCGACACCAGACGACCTCACCGTCCAAACAATCGCTGATTTCTTTGGCGTTCCCTTAATCGAAAAACCGGAAATTATCGCCGATATCGAACAAAAATTTGCCCTGCGCGGACGCACCATGAGTCCCAGCAACCGCAAACAAGCTTTAATTCCAGAAACGGCGGACATTCTGCCGAACCGCAGCGGTTCGGCACCGGGCATTCTTTGGCAGCCAATTCCCAAGGTGACAGTGATGACATTTCCCGGCGTACCGGCGGAAATGCACTTGATGTGGCGAGAAACCGCCGTTCCTTACCTGAAAAATGGCGGTTGGTGCAGCGCAACTATTTTCAGCCGCACGTTGAAATTTTGGGGAATTGCTGAGTCGGCGCTGGCGGAAAAAGTAGAATCTTTTCTGAATTTAACTAATCCTACTGTCGCTCCTTACGCCAATCACGGTCAAGTCAAATTGCGGATTTCTGCCCGCGCTGACTCGGAAGTGGCTGCGAAAAAGTTAATTGAGCCGATCGAACAACAATTGCAGCAGATTACAGGCCTAGACTGTTACGGTGCCGATAGCGATACCCTCCCTTCGACAGTCGGGCAATTGTTGCTGGATGCGGGGCAAACTCTTAGTGTGGCTGAATCCTGCACGGGAGGAGGGTTAGGGGCGATGCTGACTGCTGTTGCCGGCAGTTCGAGCTATTTTTGGGGCGGGATTATTTCTTATGACAATCGGGTTAAGGAATCATTATTAGGTGTTAATCCGCAAGATTTAGCCGAATTCGGCGCAGTCAGCGAGCAAGTAGCAAAACAAATGGCGGCAGGAGTGCGCGCGAGGCTCAATACCGATTGGGGATTGAGCATTACAGGCATCGCCGGGCCAGGAGGCGGTACAGACGCTAAACCTGTGGGACTGGTTTATGTCGGTTTAGCTGGCCCCGACGGCGTGACAGAAAGTTTTGAATACCGTTTTGGCGATGCGCGAGGCCGCGATTGGATTCGGCATCTCAGTAGCAGTACGGCGCTCGATCGACTCCGGCGTCAATTATTATTGGTAAAAACATAGAAAAAATCCTACGATTGGTCAATTGTCAACAGTCAACTCTAAGCTTAAGCTTTATTTAACACTCTATACTCCGACATAATTTGGCAATCTTCCTTTTGCCTCTTGCTTATCTGTAAAGATTCGTTATGATAATAAGATAGGACTGATTGGCAAAGATACTGAACTCTCTCCTTTGCTCAAAAACAACCAGCAAGCGAGAAAGCAAGTTTGACCTTTGGTTTCAAAGCCGTGCTTGCTTATGTTTCAGAGATTTAGCCGTCGGTTTAGCAGTCTAGACTATAAAAAAAGGAGCTATCCGTTCAATGGAAAACATTGAAAAGGTGCTGGAACAAATTGAAAAATGGGTTCGCAAGTTGATAGAAGGACTGCTGAGTCCCGAAGCTCAACCGGAATTGGAACCGATTCCTATTCCAGTTAACCAACCTAGGCATCGCCGATAATTGAGACTGGGTTTGAGATTTGATGTTGGCGATCGAATTCAAGTCAAAACTCAAAGTTTTGTGGCGCTGGAATTTAAAAAATTGTTAAAGATCCTGGTACTTCACGGCCCCAATCTTAATCTATTGGGTCAACGAGAACCTGGAGTTTATGGTTCTGCGACTTTAAATGATATCAACGAGTTGCTAGAACGAGAAGCGCAAGCCCTCCAGGTGAAAGTCTCAATTCAGCAGTCGAATCATGAAGGAGTCTTGGTGGATGCAATTCACTCGATGTTAGGGCAGCACCAAGGCTTGTTAATGAATCCTGGAGCTTATACTCATACGAGTGTGGCAATTAGAGACGCGATCGCTGCTGTGAATATTCCTGTGGTGGAAGTTCATCTGAGTAATATTTATCGGCGGGAAGCTTTTCGACACCACTCGTATATTGCACCAGTGGCGATCGGACAAATCAGCGGTTTTGGCTCAGACAGTTATCGGCTGGGGCTGCAGGCTCTGGTTAGTTACTTGGTTAAAAATTAAAAATTCACCGATTTTCGCGATCGGATGAGGGCAGGTTTTAGATGGAAGGCCAGCCCTTGTATGTTTATGTAAAATTGAAATTAGCCACAAGAATTGGATCATGGCTAATGGCTAATGGCTAATGGGTAACATCCTGTTCCGCACCGCACTCCGGTTCGTAGTGCGGAATGCGAGTCGGCTCTTACAATGCAGACGCTGACTGACGCACTACAAACCATTTTTGTGATGATAATCGATTCGTAAAAAAAACGGTTTATGATGGTGCGTCCAGAATTGTGGGTAATATCAAATCCGGTAGCATCGGAATGATTCAGATATATATTCTCGGACTCTTTGTACTCTGTGTTCTAGCGCCGGTTAAATCATTCCGATGCAACCGGAAACGATATAATTGGTAACAGATAAACTGTACTTCTGCATTTGATTTTAAAATTTTGGGCGCTGCAAAAAGCCCTCCCCACAAGAGTTAAAAAAACAAGATTTTTGAAATTAATTGCAGTACAGATAGAGGGCTAATAAGGAAAAAAAATTAACCATTCTCGATTCCTAATTCCTAATTCCCAATTCCCCAATTCCCAATTCCCAATTCCCAATTACTAACAACTTGAGTTAAATTCAAATGCGTCATTCCCTGTTGAGCAAGTTTCAAGGAACCATACTGGGGGCAGTTTTAGGAGACTCTACAGGCCTGCAATATCAGAGGCAACTGGTGGGTATTTCCCCCAAAACAGAAGGCTGGCAGCCGATTTTACAACTGACGAAACACCAGCAATTGACCCTGAACGGGCAAACATTGTTGAATTCTCCCAACACTAAAATCCTCACGGGCACGCACTCATCCGAATGCGGGAGACTTGCAGTAGCGTGGACTCAAAGTTTAATTCGGTGTATGGGTTTAGATTTAAAAGATTGGGGCGACACTTGGGAAGGATTTGTCAAGTCGCAAATCTATCCTCCAGAAATCACCGAGTTTCAAAGCGTGCTTAACCCTTGCGAAGCTGCTGTTGCTGCGCTCCCGTGCGCGATGTTTTTTCACGAAAATAAAGCTAAGCTGCGAGAAAAAATCATGCTGGCGACAGATGTTTTTCGCAACGAAAATAAGTCAGAATTGCAAACAGCCGTTTTAGCTATCGGATATGCGATCGCCCGATCGCTCAAACAAAGACTCGATCCCTCGACAGCGATCGATCAAACAATTGCCTACCTGAACACAGATAATGCCTTAACAGAGCTACTGCTACAAGTGCAAATACTACTAGAACAGAAAGCCGATTTAGAAACAGCCACCACCCACCTGTGCAAAAGCGTCACAGCTTTGCCAGAAAAACAAGGCGATGGCGACAAAAGAGCGCAAACTAACTCAACTGTCAACCAGGGAAATTTGCTACCCATCGCCCTAGCTTTCTACTGCTTCTTGAACACTGCAGAAGACTTGCGCTTGTCAGTGATGCGGGCCGCCCGCTGCGGGATAGCCGGACAACTCACCTGCGCTTTGACGGGAGCTTTGTCTGGAGCTTACAACGGCGCTGCTGCGATTCCTGTAGAATGGCGACAATTATCTTCGGCTGCGGTGGAATCGCGGCGGTTCGCCGAGGGCGGAGAACCCTCGCTCTGGGGAATCGGCAGCGATGCCAAAATTGTGGAGTTAGCAAATAATTTGTTTGCGGTGTGGGCGGGAGTATACAACCCTTCAGCAGGCATGAATTCGGAAGCGCTAGCCCGCGCTGTGGCTGCACCTTATGTGATTAGACCTCGCAAAATATAACGTTTTGAGCTTGAAAAAGGGAGGGTAAACTAGAAATTAATAATGAGAAATGGGCAATTAACCAGTCAAAAGCGAAAGCGGAAGGAAAGCGGCAATTAAAAATTTAAAAATAAAATCTGACTATCTTGACTCCCAAAACCCGGTTTCTAGGAAAATGTTGGGTTGTAAAACCAGGAATCTACGGATAAATCGGGTTTTTAGCCCTCGCGCCCGCGAACTGTTCGAGATAGAGAAGGGCCCGAAAGAAACAGCGGAAGCTTGAGGAAACTGCTGGCTGGTTGGCTGCTTCTTAGCAAACCGAACTGCTGGCGACATTCAGGCAAAGTAGCTGGCGCGGTTAAATATTCAGGTACGGTAATTCGGATACACTCAATCAAGATGCACAGTCAGAATTTCTGACAAGGCTGCTGGATAACAGTGAACATATCTTCGACATATAATGAATACGATCTCCTCATTGATGCGGCAGATTGAGCAGCTAGGGGCTGCGCGCTCACTGCGCCAACAGATTGCTAAAGTGCAAAATGGCAGCAAAGCAGAGCCCGATCGCCCTGGCAAACATCTGTTAAGCCGTTTTTCGCTCGACAAACTGGATCTGCCCGAAACTTTTATTAAATTTAGAAGTAAAACCTCAAAATCAACTATCAAAAATCAAGCTCGTTCCCCGATGTTGGTGATCGTAGCGGTAGTTTCCCTCAGCAGCACTTTGGGCCACCGCTTCTACAACCAGCCGAAACTTGATGTGGGGACGAAAGCTCCTCAGACGATTCAGGCTCCTGCTAGTGCTAGTATCCCCGATCGCAAAACTACTGAAGAAGAGCGTTCATCGGCGCGGATCGGGGCTGTAGCGATATTAATGCTCGATCCAGCCGTCGAGCAACAAATCGATCGAGAAATGCAGCTATTTTGGCAACAGGGAAGCGAACTGCGGCGGGAGGTAGGCTCGTTTCCGTTTGCCGCCACCTCGGCGCTCTCAAATTCGACTCAGCTTTACTTGAGGCGGTGTCCTGAGTGGGAGTGGCGATCGATTTTGGCGGGGGCTGGAGACTCTAGCGGCGCAACTTCCGAGAAGTTGAATTTGGATTCCCCCGCCAGTGATGCGCCGACAGATAGCCAGTCTAAGCAGGAGGCTCTGACTCAACTGCAAGCTTACAGTCGATCGGTCTCAGCAGCAGAGTTCAAAAGCCTGACAGACAGTATTTCTTCAGCTCGCATCCACTATGCCAGTGCTGTGGAGGCGCTGGAAAAACCTTCGGTTTCTGGACTCCGACAGATTTACGATACTTCGTTGTTCGATTTGTCGGATGCAGCTTGGCAGAAAACCCAAACGGGTATGAGTCGAGTGGCAAAAATAATGCTGGCTCAAGGTATCCCGCCGGGGTTGCCAAAAGAGATGTTGAAAGAAGCTGTGAGGCTGCAAATAGCAGATGAAGTGCCTTTAGAGTCGCAAGCTTTGGCAGTTGAAGGTTTAAGTGCGATTTTGCAGCCAAATCTGGTAAAAGATCCCGAAGCAACCAAACAGCTAGCTGAATTGGCGGCGCAAAAGGTGAAACCGGTGACGATCGCCGTCAAGCAGGGCGATATTATTGTTACAGAAGGAAAAGAAATATCGCAGCAAGATTTCGTGTTGCTGGACTATTTTGGTTTGAGCCGGCGGGGGGTGAATTGGCTGGGGCTGGCGGGGTTTGTGTGTTTAGTATCGGGGGCAATTGCGATCGTGCTGCTGGTAGAAAGGCACTACCGCTTGCGGCGGAGAGATCATTTGCTGTTGCTGTTGCTGACTTTGAGCGCGCCCGTGCTGGTGAGTTTGGGGCTGCCTTGGACGAGTTTGCCCGCGATCGGCATTTTAGCCGGTGGCTTCTACGGTTCTGCGGTGGGAGTGACTGTGGTGGGGCTGCTGTCGGCGCTGCTGCCCGTTGGCTTAAATGTGGAGTTGATTCATTTGGTGGCTAGCGCGGCGGGGGGATTGCTGGGCGCTTTTATGGCCGGGCGGCTGCGATCGCGCGAGGAGTTGGCTCTCTTGGGCGTGGCTGTGGGCTTGACTCAGGGCTCGGTTTATCTGGTGGGGACTTTGATTGCCAGTGCGGCTGCCGGTGCGATTTGGTACCTCGTTCTCGGTACGGTGGGCGCCCAAAGTTTGGCCGGTTTGGCTTGGAGCGTTGTGGCGATCGGCATCAGCCCTTATTTAGAACACGTTTTCGACTTGATCACCCCGATCCGGCTGGCGGAACTTGCCAATCCCAACCGCCCGCTGTTAAAGAGGTTGGCTGCCGAGGCTCCGGGGACTTTTCAGCACACGCTGTTTGTGGCTAGTTTGGCGGAGGCTGCAGCTCGGGAACTCGGCTGCAATGTTGAGCTGGTCAGGACTGGAACATTATACCACGATATTGGAAAAATGCACGATCCGCTCGGATTTTGCGAAAATCAAATGGGCGGGGGAAACAAACACGATGAAATTAATGACCCTTGGAAAAGCGCTGAAATTATTAAAAAGCACGTTAGCGAAGGGTTGCTGATGGCGCGCAAGCACCGATTGCCGAAGGCGATTCAGGCGTTTATTCCCGAACACCAAGGTACGATGTTGATTGCTTATTTCTATCACCAAGCGAAGCAAGATGCTGCCCAAAAACCAGAAGATTTAAAGATTGCTTTGGCAGATGCGGATAGTTCTAAGTTAGCCATCGCAATTCGGGAAGTGACGGAGAAGGATTTTCGTTACGTAGGCCCGATTCCTCAGTCGCGGGAAACTGGGATTTTGATGCTGGCGGATTCTTGCGAGGCTGCTTTGCGATCGCTCAAGGATGCCACTCACGAGGAAGCTTTGAATATGGTTAATAAGATTTTGCGCGCTCGTTGGCAGGACAATCAGTTGTTGGATTCTGGTTTGACGCGGGAAGATATGTCTTTAATTGGGGAGATTTTTGTGCGGGTTTGGGAACAGTTCAATCACAAGCGAATTGCTTATCCTAGTGCAGTTTTTACTCCGAGATAAGGGGATATTTTGAGTCATAAAAAAGTGGATCTAATTTCTGTTGAAAATTAGATTTTATGATGGCGATGTACCGCGCAGGGAACCGTGAACTTGTGGATTGCCGCTGACAATCACCACAGTTTGTTTGATTCCTGTGATTAGCCAATGTCTGTCTGTTTTTTGAATCAAGGAGTGAAAATAGTTTCCTGCTGTATCCAACCGATTCTGTCCCGATTCGCGAGTCGGGTCAAGTCGATAAATTTGATAGACAGACTTGCATTCGGCAGTATTCTTGTTAAGAGTTACCTCGTGATTTGTGCTGACGTGTAGCGAGCGCAAACCCGCAAGACCTTCTACCCGCTGTTTTATGTATTCTTCTGCAGTTACTCGTCGGGGAGGTTCACCCCTGAATTCCGAGTAGTCGATATCTATTTCCTCTGCTAAATGCGAACGCACTTTTTGCCAGTCTTTGGCATCGAACGCATTGGCAAATGCTACGATCGTATCTGCGATCGCAGCGCGGTCAACAATCCAGCGGATTTCGGGCAGTTCGTACATAGAAAATAAATTTTGTCAGTTGTGTCGCAGAAGTCATTAGTCATTAGTCATTAGTCATTAGTTATTAGTTATTAGTTGGTAGTTGGTAGGGGCGGTGCCCCCGTGCCCGCCCTCTTACTTGTTACTTGTTACTTGTTACTTGTTACTTGTTACTTGTTACTTGTTACTTGTTAGTTATTTGAGCAGAAGAGCGAAGCCGAAGGCTAGTCATTAGTCATCATGAAGCAGGAAGAATTTTAGAGTGACAATGCCCAATGCCCAATGCCCAATCCCCAATCCCCAATTCCCAATTCCCAATTCCCTAATTCTATCCTTTGACTCCGGCGGCGGCTTCTGTCGGTACAATGTATTTTTGCAAGACCAAAAACAGTCCTAAAACTGGAACAATGGAAATAATTGAACCCGCCGCTACCAAACGCCAATCTAAGGAAAATGTCCCGGCTAAATTAGCAACTCCTAAAGGTAACGTGTAATATTCCGGTCTGTCTAAAACTAGCAGCGGCCACAAAAAGTCGCTCCACGAACCGATAAATACAAAAATTCCTAAAGTGACTAAAGCTGGTTTAATTGCCGGAATCATGACGTGCCACCAAATGCCTAATTCAGTGCAGCCGTCGATGCGGGCGGCTTCTTCTAATTCTTTGGGAACTGCTAGGAATGCTTGCCGCAATAAAAATATGCCGAAGGCTGAGGCTAGTCCGGGAAATATTACGCCTAAATAGCTGTTTTTTAATCCGAGTTGCACTGTCAATATGTACAGCGGAATCATGACTATTTGGAAGGGTATCATGATGGTGGAAACGATCGTAATTAAGATGGCTTCGCGGCCGCGAAAGTTTAGTCTGGCTAAGGGGTATGCGGCGAGGGCGCAAAACAAAACGTTGATGCTGACTGTGAGGCCGGCAATTAGGGTGCTGTTGAACAGGTAGCGGCCGAAGGGGTTGGTTTGCCACACTTTGATGAAGTTTTCGAGGGTTGGCTGTTGTGGCCACAGTTGCGGGGGATATTGAAAGATGTTTTCGGTTGGGGATTTGAGGGAGGTACTCAGCAGCCACAGCAGGGGGAAGAGCATTAAAAGTGCGATCGCCCCCATGATACTGTACGTCCACAGCGTGCTCCACCGCGATCGACCGTTGTTTGGGGAATTTGATTTTTTAGTTTTGAGATTGTTCATGGTTGGGGTATGATCATAAGTCCTTGCTTCGTGAGAAGCCTTGTTGTCCATAAGGGGATTATTGCCATGAAACCGTTTATTTACGAAACAATGTACATTTTGCGCCCTGATTTGGGTGAGGAAATGACTGACGCGGCGATCGCGAAATATCAAACTATTTTGCGCGATCAAGGTGCTGAAAATATCGAAACTCAGCACCGCGGCAAGCGCCGTTTGGCTTACGAAATCGGCAAGCACCGCGACGGAGTATACGTTCAAATGAACTATACTGCTCCCGGCGCTGCAATTTTTCCTATGGAACGCGCCATGCGTCTGAGCGAGGAAGTGATTCGCTATTTGACGATCAAGCAAGATGTCCCTGATGCACCGGAAGCTGAAGTTGAAGCGGAAGCCGCAGCGTAAAAATCCTGTTGTTAACTTAACTTTTTAGTAGTACGGATCTACTGTTTGATGATTGGAGCCAGATCCCCCCTAGCCCCCCTTCTTAAGGGGGGGACTGGAAGTGTTCAAAGTCCCCCGACTATCCGGGGGGGACAGGAATCTTCTCAAAGTCCCCCTTCTTAAGGGGGATTTAGGGGGATCTGGCCTCGGATCAAAACGCGATTTATCAAGATTTTCCGGCGTTGCTGATTGACAGTATGAATTAAGTTCTACGAAAAGACTCAAAGGCACAAAAAGTCTGTCTTCGGCAAAGATTAAAAAATGTACATTCATACTAAATTTCAGCAACGCCGATTTTCCGACAATTCTCAATCTGAGTTCAAAAACTCTAAATAGTTATTAGTCAGTTCTTTGACTGCTAACTCGTAAAACTGCTGGCCGTGTTCTGGGGTTGCTAGAGCCGGATTTGAACCCATTCTGCCGTCGGGATATCGCCGTCGGAAGTTAGCAGCACTGTAAATTTTGTACCCGGATGCAGCTTGTTCCGAAAGCGGTGCTTGCTTGATTGCTTCTGGATAAAGGTACTGGGTTAAGGCGATTTCGCTGGGGGTGGCGTGGGAACCTTCTTGGTTTCCGTACAATTCTTTGGCGAGTTTGTAGACTGAACCGCACATGAACCAGTTGCCGATTTGACACTGGATTCGATCGGCATTTGGTAGATTTAAGTCCGACAAATGCGCGTAAGTCTCGGAAAATGCTGCTTTCATCGTGGCAATGTTGCCGCCGTGACCGTTGATAAAGAAATATTTCTCAAATCCAGCTTTTGCTAAAGATGTGATATAATCTCTGATTACGAGAATCAGGGTCTGGGGTCGGAGGCTGATGCTGCCGGGAAAGCTGGTGTGGTGCAAGGCCATCCCCACATTAATTGTCGGGCCGATTAAGGCATTGGCAGCTTCGCCGACACCAAGGGCGATCGCACCAGCAGCAATGGCGTCAGTTCCGATTAAGCCGGTGGGCCCGTGCTGTTCCGTCGAGCCGATCGGGATAATTATGCCGCGGGAACTTTCTAGATAAGCTTCTACCTCCGGCCAGGTACTCAAATGCAGCAACATTATAGGCAGTTTACAGATTTTTACTTACAAACTCGATCCTAGCCGGCAAGCGCAGAAAAAGAACTTTGGGCAAACTTATGATTGTATTCTTAAACAAAGCTCTACAGTCCGATCGCAACTTTACAGTGATATTACTTAACTTTAATAATTTAACCAATTAATTACCAAAACTTTACCTTTTAATAACCTTTTAAGAGTAGTATAACAAGCATCTCCCTATAGATTGGGTGTTACCCGGTCAATTAACGGCGGGCAATGTTTTATGAAATTAACACCAACCCCTAAAAATGACCGGGCTTCTGATGCCTGGACGCAGGCAAACAGCGCAGCTATCGCAACTGCTCTACGGCTGTACTTTTTGCACGAGCAAGTAGAAATAGTCGAGCGCGTGTCTGTGGGATGGGCTGGCTAAGGATTACAAGCGATCCTCTTCGAGGGCTTCGCTAACGAACAAATGGCGATCGCGTACAAGCGATCGCAGCGCGAGAGGCCTCAGCTACTGAAGAAGGCACCTCACGCTAGCCACATACAAACATAACTCCCACTGATATTTATGTCTTCTGCTGAATTAAGCGAAAGTCCTTCAAGGTTGGCTGTTGGACAAGCCGGCCGCATCTTGTTATTGGAAGGTGAAGACCTGTTGCGGGAAATGCTAGCTTTAGCCCTTAAAGAACAGGGCTATGAGGTGGTGGTTACTAGCGACGGGCGTAACGCTCTGCCTACTGTGCAGGCTTCCTCGTCATACCACGGTGAATTTGCCTTTAACCTGTTAATTATGGATTCAATTAACGGTTTGGATCTGTGTCGAATGTTACGGCACCAAGGCAATCCAGTTCCTATTTTAATTATCGGCGCTAGAGGAAGTGCGAACAATTGCGCTTTTTATCTAGAAGCCGGATCGGACGATTATCTAACCAAGCCTTTTGGAATGCGGGAATTTATCGCTCGCTGTCGGGCGCTGATGCGTCGCCAGCGCCTCGTGGGTCAGTTGTCGCAACCGGTGATGCTGCAATATAAGAGCATAACTTTGTATCCCGAAGAATGCCGCGTATTGGTTCGCGGCCTTGAAGTAAAATTTTCTCCTAAACAGTTTCGCTTACTGGAACTATTTATGAGTAATCCCCGGCGAGTTTGGTCTCGCGATCGGTTGTTGGAAAAAATTTGGGGTCAAGATTTTATCGGAGACAGCAAAACAGTTGACGTTCACATCCGCTGGCTGCGCGAAAAGTTGGAAATCGATCCCAGTCAACCGGAATATATCATTACGGTACGGGGATTCGGCTATCGATTTGGTTGAATTTCAAGTCAGTTCTAGGGTTGGAAGTTGCATTCCAAATTGATATAGGGACACAACATTGTTGTGTCCTTATTTTGTCTGTGCAGGGTTTGCTGAATAAAAGCAGAAGGCAGGCCCGATCGGGGTTTTAACTGAGATATTGCACCATTCTCAATAAGGTTTTTATGGGCGGGCAGGATGCCCACCCCACAAGAAATTAATTATTTGTGGAACAGGCCGGAAAGCCTGTTCTTGAGAATGGTGCAAGATGTGAGTTTTAATCTTTTTTTGACCGAGCAAGTACAATTTATAGCAGCAGCGAGGCTCAAAACCCTTGCACTTTCGTGAGAAGCCGCTGGGTTAATTTGAGAAATAAGCGACGAACCTACTATTTTTCAAGCTGTGTGGCGGGAGCTTATTCGCTTTGTAGACTTTTTCAGCAAGCCCTATTTACGGTGGGCATCGCCCACCTGAAGATTAGCTCCTCTGGCTTGTGTTAAAAAAGGTTAGGACTCAGGGGAAGGATTGTATCTAGGAGTTGAACCAAAACCTGCCTTATGACAATCGAGGATTCTCATTATGAACAGAACTAAATCTGCTGGTAGCTTCGCTGCCAAAACTGCTCGCTCCCGAACCTTGCGAACAGTTCTGATAGTTCCCTTCGTCTTGCAACTCTTCGCGGCGGTGGGACTGGTAGGATATCTCTCATTTAAAAACGGACAAAAGGCAGTCAATGAAATTGCCGATCGACTGATGGCAGAAGTAGGCAGCCGCGTCGAACAAAACCTGGGTACTTACCTGAGTGTACCGCATCAGGTCAACCAGATCAATGCTGCTGCGATCGAACTCGGCACCCTTAACCTGAAAGATTTACCTGTTTTACAGCGTCATTTCTGGCGGCAGCTTCAGATATTTGACACGCTCACTTTTACGGGTTTAGGGTTAGAACAAAAAGACAACTTGGGGGCAGAAAGACTCGACAACGGCTCGCTGACTTTGAGAATATCTACAGCAGCAAGTAACTATGATTTTCGCACCTATGCTACCAATAAGTCCGGTGAAATCACTCAATTTTTAAACAACAAAATTAATTTCGACCCGCGCACTCGCCCTTGGTACAAAGCTGCGGTAGCTGCTAAGAAGCCCACCTGGAGTGAGATTTATCCCAATACGGCCGGTCTGACTGCTTATCTCGGCGCATCTATGCCTTTCTATGACAAACAAGGCAAATTGCAAGGCGTAGTGCTAACTAATATTAATTTGTCCACGATTGGCAAGTTTCTGGAAAGCTTGAAAATCGGCAAAACCGGACAAGTTTTTATTATTGAGCGATCGGGAATGTTAGTCGCAACTTCGACAGGAGAAAGACCGTTTCACACGGTTAAAAAAGACTACGGCGCGGAACGAGTTAAAGCAATTGACAGTAAAAATATTTTTACCAAAACCACTGCTCAATATTTAGCAACTAATTTTAACGAGTTCCAATCTCTCAAAACCTCGCAGTCACTAGAATTCAAGATTCAGGGCAAACAACAATTTTTACAAGTTCTACCCTGGCAAGATGACAAAGGATTGGATTGGTTAATTGTTTTGGTTGTGCCAGAAGTGGATTTCATGGCACAAATCAATGCCAATAATACCGCAACAATTTGGTTGTGTGCTGCTGCTTTCATTGTGGCGATAATTGTCGGAATTGTGACGGCGAGATGGGTGACTCAACCAATTTTATCTTTGAACGATGCGGTTAAAAATATTGCTAAGGGTGAGTGGGGAAAAAGTATAACAATTAACCGCGATGATGAAGTCGGAGAACTTGCCAATTCATTTAATAGCATGGCGAAGCAACTGCAACTATCCTTCACAGAATTGCAAGCTTTGAATACCGAATTATCTGAGAGTAAAAGCAGACTTTACCAAATTTTAGAAGCGGTTCCAATCGGGATATTTGTCGCCACTTCTAGCGAGAAACCTTATTATGTTAATTCTCGCGCTCTGGATTTATTGGGTACAGATAAAGTTGCTAATAATGCGTCTGAACTTCGAGAGATTTATCAAGCTTATCTAGCAGGTACTAACGAAATTTATCCCGCCGAAAAAGATCCAATTATCAATGCTTTTAAAGGGGCCAGCGTTAACGTTGATGATATGGAAATTCGCCAGCATGACAGGACTATTCCGATCGAGGTTTGGGGAACGCCCATCTATGATGATAAAGGAAAGGTGAGTTATGCGATCGCAGCTTTTGCCGACATCACCCAACGCAAACAAGCGGAGAAATTGGTAGCAGAATACAACCGCACCCTCGAAATCCAAGTGGCGGAAAGAACCCAAGAACTCAAAACAGCATTAGACAACCTGCAAACCACTCAGGAAGAGTTGATTCAATCGGAAAAAATGGCAGCTTTAGGTCAATTAGTCGCCGGAGTTGCTCACGAGTTAAACACTCCGCTGGGCGCGATCCGATCGAGTGCGGGAAATATGATTAAGTTTTTGGGCCCAACTATCACCAATTTACCCTCACTGCTTCAGTCGCTTTCCCCCGCAGAAACTGACACTTTTAGCCAATTAATGTATCGCTCGCTACAAAAAGATATGACTTTAACAGCTAAAGAAGAAAGGAAGTTAAAACGGGCTTTGATTCGTCAACTCGAAGGCGAAGATATTGAGGAAGCGGATGATATCGCCGACACCTTGGTGGATATGGGGATTTACGAAGCTGACGATTTTCTGTCTCTGCTGCAAAAGGGCGATCGCGATCGCATCTTAGAAATCGCCTACAAACTCTCAGAAATCCAGCGAGGAACCCAAATAATTAATACCGCAGCCGATCGCGCTTCTAAAGTCGTTTTTGCCCTCAAAACCTATGCCCGCTACGACTCATCAGAAAAGATGGTTCAATCAAATATCACTCAAGGCATAGAAACCGTACTCACCCTGTATCAAAACAACCTAAAACACGGCGTAGAAGTAATCCGCAAGTTCGCAAAAATACCGCCCGTACCGTGCTACGTAGACCAACTGAATCAGGTATGGACAAATCTGATTCACAACGCCCTGCAAGCGATGGAGAATAAAGGCACATTAACCCTGGAGATCCTGGAAGAAGGCAAATATATCAAAGTCAGCGTTACAGATAGCGGCAAAGGAATTCCGACCGAAATCATGCCCAAAATATTCACTCCTTTCTTCACAACAAAACCCCCCGGAGAAGGCAGCGGTCTCGGTCTCGATATAGTCAAAAAAATCCTTGACAAACATCGCGGTAAAATAGAAGCTGCATCGGTACCTGGCACAACTACCTTTACGGTTTTTCTGCCTGTCAATTTCCAGGAAACAATTAGTTAAACAAACAAAATGTCTAAACCAATCATCCTGTGTGTTGACGACGAACCAGTAGTATTAAAAAGCCTCAAAACCCAACTTAAATCAGCTTTTGGAAATGCTTACATTTATGAACTAGCGGAAAATCCCACCGAGGCTTTAGAGTTAATTGATGAGTATAATGACGATGAAATTTCGATTATTTTGATTTTATCGGATTGGTTAATGCCAGAAATGAAAGGAGATGAATTTCTAATTCGCGTCCATCGAAAATTCCCGAAAATAGTAAAAATTATGCTAACAGGTCAAGCCGATGAAAAAGCCGTGAAGAGGGCTTTTGACGAAGCGAACTTACATCGGTGTTTGCAGAAACCTTGGTCGGAATCAGAGCTAATCGAAACCATTAAAACTGCCTTATCGCTATGACCAAACAAGTAATTATTTGCGTTGACGATGGGGTGCATCTCACTTTGGCAAATACATCAAATTGAAAGTTGACCGTTGAGGTAAGCACAGCGAAGAGAAAGGATAGAGGGAACACTCTCAATATTCCATTGCGCTCCTGATATTTTGACCCTGAATCCAATTCGTTTAATAATTGATTCAACTGTTCCAGAACCAATCGAACTTATGGATTCTTCTTTATAGTATTGGTAGTTGACTATTCGACAACGATGGGTTTCTAAATAGTTACAAAATGTTTTAACTGCTTTTTTTTTCATTTCTTTAAATAGATTAATGACTTCATCTATTTTGCCTTGCCACAACATATTTTCTGCTAGCTTTAAACGTTTTAGTGAGCCTCCTATCTTGTAAAGATTTTCTTTTAGATGATACCAATCTAAAATTTCTTGTCTTTGTTCGACATCTCCGATTTCTTGAAATATCTTCCAAATTCCGGCATGACCATCTCCCAAACAATACATAGGATGTAGCAATTTTTGGCTGTTAGTCCAATCAATTAAATCTTGATTATTTTGAAAAAATGCTCCCGAATAAACATTATCGAAACAAACGGCTTTATAGTCTTTCCAGTAACACCCTTCGCCTTTAGATTCGTTGCGTAGTCTGACTTTTCCGCCATCTAATGTAATTTCTTGGACTCCTTGTTTAGATATAGGTACTTCAAATTCTTGTCGCTTGACTAATCTATGTAATGTACTGTGAGAGATTTTGATACCAGTGAAAATCTCTAAATCTTTTTCTGCCATTTGATAAGATTCGTTGGCACTGATTAAAAGACAGCATTTTTCCATCAGTGGACTGAATTGACTATAAGCTTTCAATCCAAAATATTTCGCCTGATTATCTGTAATTTCGAGCGAACCGACTATTGATTTTATTTTTCGGGGTTTTCCTGTTTCAATTCCTGATGCTGCTGAAAAAAAAAGCTACCTAGTTCTGGACCAACTTCTTCTAACATTTTTTGACGAAGAGATTTTTCGATACTGTCAAAACTTTTTAACTCGGTTGGATCTGTATTTTTGTAAAGAATTTCTGCGGCCGCTTTTAAGTGGGCTTTTAGCTGTTCTTGGTCTGAGGGTGTCATTTTCTTTACCTCATCTTTATTTGGCAATTTTACTAGCTTTTTCATTTTAACCCTTTTTGGGCATACTCGCCAAAGTGAGATGCACCCTGACGATGAAAAAACTATTTTGAAAAGTCTGAAAATAGAATTCGTAGTGTGGACTTTAGTCCGCTCTATTTTGCGGACTAAAGTCCACACTACAAACCATTTTTATTATGGTAATCGATCGCACTTGATATCAATTCCTAAATCTCAAATCTAAAATATAAAATCTCATTTTTTTACTTTTTTGAAAAAGGCTATAACTCAACACTCTGCCGTCCACTGCCAACAATCAAGTTTGTGGCAATCCCCTGCAACTGCAACAGCCGCAACCATATCTGAACTGGAAATTAATTCAATTAAAGACCATTTTGATGCTTCATCGGGGTTTGCTTTGACATTTAACAGCGCTGCTGGTTCTCCAGGTGCGAGGGTGACATCAAACTCATTTAAAGGAAGAGAAAGTCCTTTGCCTACTGCCTTGATATAAGCTTCTTTGCGAGTCCAACAGGTGAAAAAAGCTTTCGTCTGGAGATGTTCTGGCAGCGAAATGAGTGCTAATTGTTCTAATGGTGAAAAAAATCTTTCAGCAATTTCTAAACAAGAAGTTTTGGGCTTTATGGCTTCAATATCCACACCAATTTCTCGATTTTTGGTTATAGCAATTAGAGCTATTCCCCTAGTGTGAGACAAATTAAAACGCAGGGTATTTCCACCTTGGGCGATGGTGAGAGATGGTTTGCCGTAGGGATTGTATTCAAAGCATAGAAGGGTGGGGTTTATATGCAGGTAGCGACTCAAAATCGCTCTCAGCGCACCGCGACTTACAATAAATTGATCTCGATCTTTGGGAAAATGAAAACGCTCTGCTTTTGTCTGTTCATCGGTTGAAAGAGTTTGTTGTAAACTCTGCAAACAAGTTTCTGTTTGAGCTAGAGAGACGCGCCAAACATGAATTTCGTTGATGTCTAATTTCAGGTTTTGCGGTGGGGAATTCCACGAAGGAACGACAGCAACCATATATTTACCATGCCTTATCCAAAGCTTCCAGTTACCAAATTACCGCTCCTATTCTCGATCTTCTTTCTCTTCCTTAGCGCCCTTTGCGCCTTCGCGGTTCGTTAAATAAATCCTAATTCCAACGGTCAATTAATCCAAGTTTGCACAACCTTACCTGCTAATTTTTGTCCCAACCAAGGCGTATTTGCCGATCGCGACTTCAGACTGTGCGCCTCAACCGTCCAAGTCATTAACGGGTCGAACAAAATCAGCTCAGCAGAGACTCCCGGTGCAGCCGTGGGGGGCGCTTGTCCGAGACAAGCGGCGGGGCCTGCGCTCAACACTCGCCACAGTTCTAAAGCCGAAATTTGACCAGTTTCCACGAGTCCGTGCCAGAGCAAAGGCAAGGCTAATTCTAAACCGATCGCCCCAGGCGGACTATCAGCAAAAGCCACAGTTTTCTCCTCGTAAGTATGCGCGTTGTGGTCGATCGCGATCGCATCAATCACCCCATCTTTCACAGCTTGAATCAGCGCCAATTGGTCGCCCAGATTGCCCAGCGGCGGTTCTAGATGTAAATTCGGATCGTAAGCAAACGAAGCAGTCAGAGCATTTTTACCGCCTCCAGAATCTTTGGCGTTACCTGAAATTGCCCCAACATTCAACAGCAAGTGCATCCAAGTCACACTCGCAGTCACCGGCAAACCCCGCGCCTTAGCATCCCGAATCAATTCCACGCTGCGCGCCGTAGAAACGCGCATGATATGTACTTTCGTGCCCGCCGATGCCACCAACTCCAGGATGGCCGCCAAAGCCGATGTTTCCGCAGTCGCAGGAATTCCCGGCAAACCCAAACGCACCGACACCGCACCCTCCCTCGCCGCGCCATTTCCTGCCAAAGTTCGATCGCACGGCCACAAAGCCACCGACTTGCCCAAAGGCTGGATATATTCAAGCAAACGCCTCACCAGAGCCGGATTGCTAAGCGGCAAACCGTCGGCAAACCCCACCACCGCAGAGGAGGCCAGCTCGCCCAACTCAGCCATCTGCTGCCCTTTAACGCCCGCTGTCAGCGCGCCCCAAAAATACAAGCGGGGCAGCCCCGGCGACAAATTGCGGATATGTTGCTGCAACAAAGCTAAACCGGCCAAGTTGTCTGCAGGCGGCGATGTATCGGGCAAAATCGCCACCCGCGTAAAACCGCCAGCAGCCGCCGCCTGCATTAAGGATTCTAGGGTTTCTCGTTCTTCAAAACCCGGTTCTCCGCTGTGACTGTAGATATCGACCAATCCCGGCCCTAAAATTAGTCCCTGAGAATCTCGTACTTCGGTGTCGGTGGGAATCTCGCTAATTTTTTCTTCGATTGTTTCGATCTGATTTTCTTTAATTAGAATATCAGCGGTGCGATCGAGCTTTGAAACTGGATCTAACACTCTTACATTTTGTAGCAGTTCGCGACTCATATAGTAGCAGAAGGAAGTTCGGGAACGAGCAATGTACGGGATTTAACGGATGTAACGGAGGTCGGGAAGAGGGAAGTACGAACCGCGAAGGCGCTAAGTACACGAAGGAAGAGGTAAGAAGGAATAAGTAATAAAAGCAAGGGTTTCAATTATTCAGAATGCTTGGTGGTTGTGATCGGGGTTCGGACATTTGTTAGGCGGGGGAATTGTAGCAGAGGGGATTTTCTCTGCTACACTTTGCCGATCGCCTTACAAATTACAGTGCTCCGGCTGCTGTTTTGTCAAAAATGCCGCCGCTTAAATGAGTTGTGATGTTCATCGCCTGCAATACTGGCAAACCGTCGGGGCCGTGGGGATAATCGATGACGCTAACGGCCCCATTTCCTTGTTTGAATTGCCAAAAATGTTCGGGTTGCAAATTGAACAGGTGGCACAGAAGGGCTTTATTGACGGCATCGTGAGCAACTACAATTCCTGTACCAGAAACCGATCGTACAATTTCTTGCCAAGCTGCGATCGCCCTTGTCCAAACTTCCTCCAAATTTTCTCCTTCGGGCATTTGTACGTTTTGTGGAGATGTTTTCCATTCATCCAGCAAACCCGGATAGGATTGTTCTATTTCTGATTCAAACTTTCCTTCCCAAAGTCCGTGACTAATTTCTCTCAATTCGTCGCGGAGTTGTAGTTGCAAACCGCCGTGATGTTGGAGAATAATTTCCGCAGTTTCTTTCGGTCGCAGCATGGAACTGCTAATCGCAAAATCTAATTTTACATCTTTGAGAAATTCTGCAGCTTGCCGAGCTTGTTCGCGACCGTTATCGTTGAGAGGTACGTCTATTTGTCCTTGAAATTTACCTGCTTTATTCCAATCTGTTTCGCCGTGACGCACCAGCAACAAGCGCGGGCCGCTGTGTCCGTCCCTCGGTTTCGGGAATTTTTCTCCGGTATGGGCGGTTAAATTCAGCGATTCTAATTGAACGGCAATTTTCTTATTTTGCTCTGTTTTTTCATCACCACCTACAGGAGAAGGCCCAAAATTGATGACGCTAATTCCGCAATTTGACTGCTGAATAGATTGATAGTAATTCGGAGAAATTTCGGAGGCTGTAGCGATGAGAGCGCGGTTGATTCCGTTGTGACCTACTACTAGAATTGTGCCTTCAGGGTGGCGAGAAAAAAGCTCTTTCCAAAAATTGCGGGCGTTAGCAAATATTGCCAATACTGGAAAGTGTTCGACTTCTCCTTCGGCTGAAGGTAGTTTCATGGAAAATTTGTCAGGCTGTTTTTGCCATTGCTGATATGCGTCGGGGAATTGGTCGATCGCATCTTGACGCAACATTCCTTCCCACAGAGGTAAATCGATTTCCATCAATTTATCGGTTGGTTGCAGTTGTGGCGGATTTGTCAAGCGCGACAGGATGATTTCGGCTGTTTCTTGCGCTCGCTTCAGGGGACTTGTATACGCAGCATCGAAGGCGATGGTGCTGAGTATGTCGCCTACTTGAATCGCGCCGCTGCGCCCTGCTTCTGTCAAAACTGATTTGTCGAGGCGGCCTTGGATGCGGCGCTCTAGATTGTAGGTGCTTTTGCCGTGACGGACTAAGATAATGCGAGTCATTCGATTTTAGATTTTAGATTTTAGATTTACGATTTACGTTGCTGTCGAGTCTTCGTCGGCGGCTTGTGGCGCACCTTGTGCGCCACACATCGCTGCACAGTACACTAATCCTCTCGCGCGCGCTTTGGGTGTATACCTTACGCATAAACGGCGAGTCGAAGATTTGTGGCGCAAGTCCTGTTGAGCCGAGTCAAAAAGATCGGCCAGTGAAATTTTACCAGTTGTCGGGCTACTCTCGACTGGAACGACATATGGGGAGCATCTGGGTTTTGCAACGCCGCATTTTTTGACTAAGCGTGCGAGCACCTCAAGAGCTCGCGTATTGTACAACTCGTTCTTTGGGGACAGCAGTATAAATGCAAAACTTAGATGCTCCCGACATATGATTAAAGACGGACAAGACTTAGCCACGGATTTGCGCGGGACGGAAAAGCAGGCATGACACTGAAGCGGATAATTTTAAGTATTTTAACGGCGATCGCGATCGCCCTAGTCGGTTTATCTTTAGTTGGTAGTTGGAACCAGCCGCAAATTCAAAGCCGGCTGGAACTCTACCAGACAAATTTGCTGCTTCACGCCTCGGAGTGGCAACCACAAAACGATGGCGATGCTAATTTAACTTCGGCACGCAACAATATTGTCGGTACAGAGCCTTTAAATACTGCTTTGACGCAGTATCAAGAAGCACGAGATACCACTCGAAAAGCTATCACAACAACTCAATCACAAATTAAAGATATTCAGTCTGCTATCGCAGCTAAACCTGATAATAATACTCAGAATTTGGCTCAAAAAAAGGTTTTGTCAGAGTCGATCAAGCAACAGTTAGCGCTGCAAAACGAAATTGACTTGCGCGTCGGAATTTTGCAGGCAAGCAATGACAAAACTGAGGCAGCAATCCAAACTTGGCAAAATTTATTGGAGCGGTACAAAACTGAAAGTGATGGCGATTCTTCGGTGGCAACTGCTAGAGTTTTAACTGGAATTTGGAGCGATCCGGCTCAACTGCTGCCGGATGCCGAGCCGCGCATTCAAAAGTCTTTGGAGGGTTGGTTTCGCTATCGCGCTCTCGCTCAACTTTACAAGCTGCAAGAACGTTCTAAGGAACTCGCAGCCCTGCAAGCTACAGAGCAAGCAACGGCTGAAAAAGCTATAGAAAAATTGGCACTTATTGTAGGCATTCCGGCGATCGCGCTTTGCATCGGTACGTTTTTGCTGGTTGGTTTGACTGTACAGTGGCTGTTGCAGCGGCGACAGTTAGATAAGGCTAGTTCCGGGCCGCTGTTGGCGCGAAATGGGAGTTTGGCTTGGGATGTGCCTTGGGATGGCGAGATTGTTTGGCAGGTGCTTGTGGTCGGCTTTTTCTTTGTCGGGCAAATCTTGATTCCCTATTTGTTATTGCCAGTTTCTCTGGCTGTTCTTAAGCTGAATCCGGCTACTTTTGACCCGCGCGAAAAGGCTTTTTATATCTTTGCTACTTATTTGTTGCTGTCGGCTGGCGGGCTTTCGGTACTGTATTTTTCAATTAAGTCTTTTTTGCCTTTGCCTGATGGTTGGTTTCGGCTTAATTGGCGGGACAATTGGTTTTTGTGGGGGTTGGGCGGCTATTTTGTGGCCTTGCCTTTGGTAGTTGTGGTGTCGCTGATCAATCAGCAATTATGGCAGGGACAAGGTGGCAGTAATCCGATTTTGCCGATCGTCCTTGAAGGTAGAGACAACGTGGCTCTGGCGGTGTTTTTCGGCACTGCTGCGATCGCCGCTCCGGTTTTTGAGGAAATCGTGTTTCGGGGCTTTCTGCTGCCTTCTCTGACTCGCTATTTGCCTGTTTGGGGGGCGATCGCAGCTTCGGCTTTCTTGTTTGCTGTGGCTCACTTGAGTGTCTCCGAGATTCTGCCCTTGGCGACTTTGGGTGCGGTGTTGGGCTTTGTGTACACGCGATCGCGCAATCTCCTCGCTCCCATGCTTCTCCACAGTCTTTGGAACAGCGGAACTCTCCTGAGCCTGTTTCTTTTGGGCGGCGGCGCGAGTTAAGTCGCGCGGTTGTTAATAATTGTGAATTCACCTTGCTTTTTTCGCAGGTTTGAGAAACTGCCAAAAAAGCAGGTGTGCCACCAGCCCGCGATCTTCAATCTAGTCCCAAATTGGGAAGCTAAACGGAAAAACTTGTTTTAACATAGAAGTAACATCTTGTCCGGTTTTTGTAGATGGGTCGCACGAATGAGCAATTTCAACAGCCGCAAGTTAGAGGGAGCACCGAATTGGATGCGTTTGGCACCCTACGCAGCTCTAGGCATTTTAATATTTTCTCTCAATTCAGGCAGCGAACTAAATTATTTCATGAGAGGCTACTTGGTCATTCTACAAGCTCAAGCCGGTATAGTTCTGCTGTATTTTGCCATGTCTAAATTTCGCAAAAGCCCTAATAAATGAGTAAAAATTAGTAATAATGCTTCGCTCGATCGCACAAGTTAAAGTAAAAAAACTGGGAAAGAGAAAATGGTAAAAGATAAAACCGTAGCAGTTGTGTTAGCTTTTTTTATTGGAGGTTTCGGAGGACACAAATTTTATTTAGGAAATAACGTAGCAGGAATATTTTATTTGCTTTTTTCCTGGACGTTAATTCCCTCACTGATCGCATTTTTCGATTTTATCGGTCTGCTGCTGATGTCGGAACAAGCTTTTCAGGTACAGTACAATCACGGAGTATTGCCTTCTGGGTATATGCTCAGAGGGGCAAAAGATGTGACAGGGGCGATCGCCGAATTGAAAGGACTTTACGATATGGGCGCAATTACTGCCGAAGAATATGAAGAAAAACGCCAAAAACTGCTCCGAGAATTGTAATTAAGAAGTTCGGCCACGGATTCTGTAACCGATTTAACGGATTTAACGTATCTAAGCAAGAAGGGAAGTCACTATCAAAAGGGTGGGATTTAAACAAGAGTCAAATATAAACCAATACGCTTCAGTTAAGCCCGGAGATCCCCCCTAACCCCCCTTACAAAGGGGGGGACAAGATATTCTCAAAGTCCCCCTTCTTAAGGGGAATTTAGGGGGATCTCCGGGGAAGAAACATTTTTAAGTGAACCGTATTGAACTCTAAAATAGATCGAGGATAAAACTACAGTGTCTCAAGATTTATACTGGCTGCGTCAAACTCCCAACTGGGTGTGGTATTCTTTTATTCCCTACTTCGGCGGATTGGCGATCGCCTATGCAGGCCAAAAAACAAATATTCGCAGTTGGATGGGATGGGGTGTTGGCATTACTTTAGCAGCACTAGCGCTATCTTCTTCAACTAATTTGGGGACTCTGGTTTGGATAGCTCAAATTGTCACTGCTTTTGCCTTGAAAAAGCGCTATCTCATCAAAACCGCACCCAAAGGCTTACTCGTTCCTGCAACTGCGACAAATGCCCAAGAACTGGCTAACCTACGTGGCAAAATAGATATTAATGAGTGCACCAAAGATGATTTGGTCAGAATATTGGGTTTGCCCATCGTCTACGCTAACGATATTGAATCTTTGCAAAACGAAGGCTACATTTTTACCCACGCCGAAGAGTTATCGGAAATCGCCGGAGTTCCAGAAAGTCACGTCAGACGCATCGCTCCGATGATTTGCTTCAGCTACAATTATCAAAAAGAATCACAATTTAGTTGGAAACGGTTAAATATTCTGTCGCCGGAAGAGTTAATTCAGAGCGGTTTAGATCGGGTTGTGGCTGAAACAATAGTTAGAGAAAGGCAGATCAAAGGTGCATACAAATCAGTTGTTGATGTCAAGCGGCGCACGGGACTGCCTTTTGATTCCTACCGCCATATTTGTTAAGTTGCAGTTGTTAAACTGTCGCGGCATTTAAATTGTATGTTCAGGAGGGGACAGCCCACCCCACAATACGGGGAATTGTTTTGTGACATAGAATTTACAGGCCGCAACAGCTTAGTACGAACTGCTTAGTTGGGTAAGTCATGTAGAAGACATATTGAGTTTCTGCCACCGGTTTTGGCTCGATCGGATGATTCAAGGTTAGCAGGACAAAAAGCTCGATCGCATCCTGGTAACTGACATAGAATCTACCTGCTGGCAAAAATCTCCCCAGCAGGCGAACCCAACGAAAAATTCAAAAAAACTTTTAAAAATCTTGACATTTGCACCAAATAATGATATCAAACAATATTGGTAAAAATGGTAATTTTCCCTAGCATCAACTCCAATCCGGGGTAAGTTTTCCAGACATTGCCTTAAATATCAGTTGTATACTGTCAGAATTATTATTCAAACGCACAACGACACAACAGTAGCAGTACCGCTAACATCAAATTATGTCTGACTCTCCTCCATCTCAAATCTCCCCAGAAGCTGCACCGGAAAGTGCTGCTACCGCAGATCGCAGTGCCAAAACTCGGCAATTGTTGGGCATGAAAGGCGCTTCTAGCGGGGAAACTTCGATCTGGAAGATTCGCTTGCAACTGATGAAACCGATTACCTGGATTCCCTTAATTTGGGGCGTGGTGTGCGGGGCTGCGTCTTCTGGAAACTATGTTTGGAATTTAGAGAATTTTTCGATCGCGGCAGCTTGTATGTTGATGTCAGGGCCTTTGCTTACTGGCTACACTCAAACTTTGAACGATTTTTACGATCGCGACATCGACGCTATTAACGAACCCTACCGCCCGATTCCCTCCGGTATCATCTCGATTCCCCAAGTAGTAACGCAAATTTTGGTATTATTAGCCGCAGGCATTGGGGTGGCTTATGCTCTAGACTTGTGGGCGGGTCACGAATTCCCAATCATGACTGTCTTGACTCTCGGCGGCGCGTTTCTAGCTTACATCTACTCTGCGCCACCGCTGAAACTCAAGCAGAATGGCTGGTTGGGAAATTATGCCCTGGGTGCTAGTTACATTGCTCTGCCTTGGTGGGCCGGTCACGCTTTGTTCGGCAAACTTGATGCTACTATTATGATTTTGACCCTGTTTTATAGTTTGGCAGGGCTGGGAATTGCGATCGTTAACGATTTTAAAAGTGTCGAGGGCGATCGGCAATTAGGGTTAAAATCTTTGCCAGTGATGTTTGGTATCAGCACTGCAGCTTGGATTTGCGTGTTGATGATCGACATCTTTCAAGCTGGGATTGCAGGCTACCTGATCAGCATCCACCAAAACCTTTACGCTGTCATTCTCCTGCTGCTGATAATTCCCCAAATTACTTTTCAGGATATGTACTTTTTACGCAATCCCCTGGAAAATGATGTTAAATATCAGGCTAGCGCTCAGCCTTTCCTGGTTTTGGGTATGCTGGTAGCAGCCTTGGCACTTGGTCATGCGAGTTAAGAAGAATTAAGAGTGGGGAATTTTGAGTTAAATAGTTTTTAATTCAAAATAATTAACTCAAGACTGTTCGCAGTGTTGTTGAATAAAAAATGTCAAGTTAAAAATTAAAAATTGAAGGAGGCTAGCCTTTTTGATTTTTAATTTTTAATTGAAGTTGATGAGGTTTGAAGGTCTGAACGTGGCAGAATTTTTCTCAAATATCAAGGATAAATTGAGCAAAGTCACTAAGGCAGCAAGGGGTAATTCCGATCGAGAATCGCCAAATGCTGCCAATAGCACGGGGCTAAACTCGTCACCGTCCCTGCCTGAATTGTATCCACAGGCAACGGATGAGCGATCGGAGTATGTGGTATCAGAAGATGCTGAACCTCCAGAAGAGTCTGAATTAGCATCAGAATATTCCTACCCAAAAGACGGTGAATATCCAAGAGTCCAGCGCCATTGGCAAGGGTTGAAGCGCTTAATCGTTTGGTTGGAAATTGAACCTCAAGTTACTATGCTGCAAGCAAAGGGAAGAGAATTGTTGCAGCCGGTATTCGGTAGGCGCAGAACGAGATCATCAAAAAACATCAAGAGGTTCGATAGCAGCAAACTACCGGAAAATAGCGGCTTGCAAAACACCCAACTGCAAGTAAATACTGAACTACCGGAAAATATCGCGCTGCCGAAAAATAGCAAACTACAGGAAAAGTTAAAAAAGCTCCGGTCCCGCCGCCCGCGATTTTGGATAGCCATAGGTGTTGTTAGTGTGGGCGGTGGCGCTTTAATATACGGTTTATGGATTTTGCACACCTTAAATAAAGGTTTGCCGGATGTTAACGATTTGTCAGCCTTTAACCGCGACGGCACGCTGACAATTAAGGCAGCAGACAATACGATTTTGTTGCAGTCGGGGCCGGCAACTAGAGACAAGCTAAAACTTGATGAAATTCCCGATTTGTTGAAGAAAGCTTTTATTTCCATCGAAGACCGCCGTTTTTATAAACATGGCGGGGTGGATTATCAAGGTATTGTGCGATCGATAGCTTCTAATTTGGTAGCGAGAGATTTGGTGCAGGGCGGCAGTACAATTACCCAACAATTGGCTCGCGTGGTTTTTCTCAATCAAGAAAGAAGTCTTAAGCGAAAAGTTCGGGAGGCTCTTTTAGCTCAGAAAATAGAGCGGGAGTTGAGTAAAGACCAAGTTTTAGAAAGATATTTAAATTTGGTTTATTTGGGTTCGGATTCCTACGGAGTCGCAGATGCGGCTTGGGTTTTTTTTAGCAAAACTGTCGATCAATTAACTTTGGCAGAGATGGCAACTTTGGCGGGTTTGCCGCCTGCACCGAGCGAATATTCGCCTTTGGTTAATCCGAATATTGCTAAGGAACGCCGCAATATTGTGCTCAAACAAATGCAAGACGCAAAGGTAATTACAGAAGCGCAGGCGAAGGAGGCGATGGCCGAACCTATCACTGTTAAACAAAGTCCGCCGAAGCGATTTAAAGTAGTCGCGCCTTATTTTGCTAGTTACATTCGCAAGGAATTGCCGCGCTATATTTCTAAGGATGCTTTGGAAGCTGGCGGTTTGACTGTCGAGACGACGGTGGATTTGAAGTGGCAGAAAATAGCGGAACAGGTGGTTAAAGATGCGATCGAAGTTGATGGCCGCAGTCAGGGTTTTGAACAGGCTGCTTTAGTTTCTATGGACACTAAAACTGGGGAAGTTAAGGCGCTCGTCGGCGGCGGAAATTTTAAGGAAAGCCAATTTAATCGTGCTACTCAGGCTTTGCGACAACCCGGATCGACTTTTAAGGGGTTGGTTTATGCCGCAGGAATAGCAGCCGGTTTTTCGCCTTACGACAGCTATCAAGATGAGCCAATTATTTTCGACGGCTATCAACCGAACAATTACGGCAAAAAGTTTAGTGGCTGGCGATCGATGTCTGATGCTTTGAGGGCTTCGGTGAATGTGGTGGCGGTGAAAGTGTTGGTTGATGTCGGCTTTGAGCCGGCGATCAAATTAGCCCACGATATGGGAATTAAGTCTAAATTAAGTCCGATTTATTCCCTGGCTTTGGGTTCTTCTGAGGTGAATTTGCTGGAGTTAACTAATGCTTACGGTACTTTAGCATCCCAAGGTAATTTTATTGAAGCGCACGGAATTACTAAGGTGATAAATCAGCGGGGAGATGTGATTTATAAGGCTAATTTTAAACCAAAGCGGGTTTTGGATAAGGATAGTGCTGCGATTACTACTTGGATGTTGGAGGGTGTGGTAACTGGAGGTACGGGCGGGCCTGCTGCTTTAAACGATCGCGCTGTTGCCGGCAAAACTGGTACTTCAGAAAACGTGCGAGATTTGTGGTTTATCGGTTATATTCCGCAGGTGGTGACTGGCGTTTGGCTGGGGAATGATGACAACTATCCGACGTGGGGAACTAGCGGTACTGCAGCCTACAATTGGCGCGATTTTATGAGTCAAGCTGTCAAGGGAATGCCGGTTGAAGAGTTTCCGAAGTTGCCGAAGTTGGAGGGCCGCAAAGGCAGTATTAAGGCAAAACCGGTGCAGCCTAATAGGATTATTCATGGGATGATTGTGAATGATGATGGTGCGATCGTACCTTACAATCCCAATCCCGAACCCCCCCGCCGCGAGTGGCAAGAACCAGCTTATCAAGAACCTGCTTATCAAGAACCGGGATATTAAGTGATTGGTGGGGCGGGTTTATTAAGATTGTTTGTGGGTGACAAAATCCCTTACGAACCCGCCCCTAAAAAGTCTGGTGATTGCGACGTTAATTTACCCACAATTAACTTCACAACACATTACTATTGCCGATCTTTCCTCCTTTGGGCATCTTGTAATTGCTTGCCTATTTTTTCCACCATTGATAAATCTCCCAAACTTTGATATCCCTCTTGTGACAACTTCAAATACTGTATCGCTTCGGGATAGTTCCGCATAGACAAATAAACTTGTGCTAAACCGTAACGAGCCTCGGTTAGCTCCTCAGTCTCATCGGGTTTAGCTGTCTCGATCGCCTTTTTATAATATATTTCAGCCTGCGGCATCAATTGCGATCGCTCCCGATACAGTTCCCCCAACTTGCGGTAAATTGGCGCTGTTTCTACTCCGGCTTTTGGTAAAGTTTCTAAGGTTTCTATTGCTTCGGCATTCAAGTTTGTGCTAAGATATATCTGTGCTGTTGCTAATTTTTTAGCCGCTGGATTCGACAGTTGTTTGTCGATCGCCCCCACAGCCTCCTTCACCCCTTCAACTGCTTTCTCATCCAACAAATCAAACTCTGTATCTTCCTCTAACAGCGGACTTTCCGAAGAAACCCCCGTATTCGTTTCCACAATCAATTTGTACTTAATACCCGGTTTCAGCGCCGGTTCCCCCGGATACACAGCCTCAGTACCGCTAACCGTCATTTCCCAATTTAACTTCGCATTATTTTCGAGGAGGCTCAACTTATAGCTAGTCGCACCCGCAACCGGATTCCAACGCAAAGTCGGTTTGCTGTCGAGCAATTGCGTCCGCCTCGGACTGATTGTATAAGGAATTGGCGCATTATTCCAAGCAATTCTATCATCACCGCGATCGGGACATTTAATTAAATTTTTATTGCAGTCAGACTCCGACTTGTTGCTAGCCAATAAACAGCTATTTAATTGATTTTCGCCTGCTTTAATTGACTGAATTCCTAAATCCGCACATTGGATAGTAATTTGTCCGTTTTGTGAAGTTTGCAGTTTGTCGCCCGGATAAATTGGCGTACCGATTGTCGGGCGAATATTTCTGCCATCTTGACGCTGTAGCTGCACTTCGCCGCTAATATTCAGGATTTGTCCGTTGGGTATTCTTTGCGTTGCTGCGATTGCTGGGGAAATTATCGGATTGTTGGCCAATATTTCGCGGAAACCTGGGCCATTTTCCCAGGAATCAGGCAGAATTTCGATCGCAATCAATGTAAATGCGATCGCGCTTGCACCTATACAAAATGCCGTCTGTTTTTTCATTTGCTCTTTCCTACGATTTGTAAACGATCCTTTGCCATTTCGAGACATTCATCTTGTTCTGGGATGCTAGAATTCGCATGATTAAAGGTTTGTTGCCAATATTTTAGTGATTCTTGTACTTTACCTTTAGTTTCGAGGACTTGCGCTAAAAAACATTGAGCTTCGGGACTATTACTGTTAAGAGATATGGCTGTTCTTAAATCTGCTTCCGCTGAATTGTATCGCTTTTGAGTGAATCGCAACCAGCCACGATTTTTGAAACAAGCTGATTTGACTCCATCGTATTTAGTAGTTTTTAAGCAAAGTCCGATCGCATTTAAAACATCTTCAGGTTTATTTTCCAGCAAGAAGGATTTGGATATTTGAGCGTGAGCTTCTGGAAGTCCCCGCCAGACTGCACTTTGCATTGCTTCTCGCTCGCATTGGCGATCGCTTAATTGTTTACAAAGTTCGGATAAGTTATAGTAAGGCTCGCCGTTAATCGGATTGATTAATGCAGCTAGATTGTAGGAAATTTTAGCGGCTAAAAATTGATTTTTCCGGTGGTTTTCCCGCCCAAATGCGTTGATGGCATCTGCCAGATTGGGGCCAGTGAGTGGATAGCCGATCGCCAAAACAGCTAAACTGATGCTTGTACGCTGCATAAATTTAGTTGAAACAGTAAATTGGGGGCGGTTTGGGCGAGGTGCCGCACCATCCGCTGCTGAAATCACAGGTTTAGCTGCGCCGCATCCCGGTAACGTTAATTCCTCAAAGTTTGGATGCTGACATAGCACCGGAATCCCGCTAGCGCCCGGAAATCGAGATTCCCAGCGCTGCAAATCATCCTTAGCTTTTCGCATTGCCAAAAACAAAGGATCTCCCTCCGCCAAGTATCTAAGCAAAGACTTCACAAAATCGTGAGCAATTTGATCTGGAATTGGCGCGCGCATCACAATTATTGACGGCAAATGATGATTCTGAGCCACCAAATCTGCTGCTAATCCAAAACTCGAACAGGAATTAAAAATTAGCAATTGCAAGCCTTTAAAACTCGCTTGCTGTACGCCTAATTTTAAATCATTTACTGTGACAGTATTGTTGGTAGGATTTTGATTGATGTGCAGCCTTCCGTTTGTAGCATTGTCATCACTGTTGCTGTGTCCGGCAAAAAAGAAAATTTGCCAGCCTTTTTCATCAAAAAGGCGATCGTTAAAGTCTTCCGGTGTCGGGTTGTCTAAAAATTCTAATTGGCAGCTATCGCCCAAACTTTTTTCGATAATTCTGCGATCTTTTTTAACATTTATTCCCTTACTGTTACCTAAAACACATAAAATTCTGCCTCTAGAAGCTACATCTATTCCTAATTGTGTTTCCTGCCGGTGCGGTATTGTATACTCGGACGAACTGCGGATGATTTCACTTTGGCGGTATTCTTCCCGAAAATTCCACGCATCCCAAGGCAACTCGGAAATCCGAGAATCATCGCACTCTAGAAATATTTGAACGGCAGCTTCCGAGGGATTGCCGATTCGTGTCCTCAGCTTGACCTCAATTTTGCTGTAAAATTCGTCTGTTTTCAGCCACGATTGTATCTCTTTTTTTAAACCTTCATATATAGCGCCCGGATTGGTTTCAGAAATGTGAGTCGTGCTGGCATAATTGACTTTTATTCGAGCATCGCTTCTGCTAGATTGGAGTCCCGTACAAGCAGCTTTCCATCTTCTGTGCAGCACCTCAATATCTGGTGCTGGTGGCAAGCTTCCTTTGAATTGTTGAATACTGATAGATCGGGCTTGGTTTTTCAACTGTGCAGTGATGTGAGGAAATCCTTCAAGAAGATTTCCCGACCCTAAAGCTAATATGACAGTCCAAGTCATCAGAAAAATGGGTAGAAACCCCGTCTTTCTAGGACGGCTTTACATTGTTTTTTGATTTACTACCGCCTTGGAATTGGTTAATTCGGTGTACCTTTGTGTTGTACTTTCAGCGGGACAGTTACCGCTTCAAACCTCCCAATCCTGTACGCATAGTATTTTGCTCTTGCGAGCCTCCCTTGCGGGGGTAATGTTAGCTTCGCCAATGTTTTAAGAGCTTGTTGAGCTAGCAGCACTATTCCAGTGACCTTAGAATTGTTTAACCACTAGCGACAGAGCGAGGGACTAGCTACGCATCCCAAGGTGTCATGACTCAAAAAACGTAGTCAGTTAAGACTTAGGCTGGACAGGATGGCTTTTGAGATTTCTCTTTCAAGCCTCACGCCGTCAGGGCTGAGGTTCCTGACAAATTTGCTGTGGTAACAGTAATCACAAAATCATACCATAAAGTTTTCTGTTACGCTCAAATCATCGATCGCAAGTCGAATACTAAAACTCTCTCCGGGTTCTACCTCAAATTCCAGTGAAATGCACTGCTGTTGAACAGTCGATTCAAGCTCATCTAAAACTTTGCCAGCATCGGATATTAACGACAGTTTCAGGTTACGAGGCAAATAACGATCGCCAATCGCCGGATGCAACTGGGCGTGAACTCTGACAGTGCGATCGCTTTGTTGGGCGATCGCCACCAACAAAGCAACAGTTGTCCTCCCCAAACGCATTCCCAAATCAATCAACTTTGCCCGCGTGACATCCGCTTCCGGGAATGTCTGACGGATAGTAGTTTGATTCCCTGACAACGGAGATTCCGATCTAGAATTTCCACCACTTCGGAATGCAAAATCTGGATTTTTATCAGGAAAAATTGCATCTTCTAAACTTTTTTTACCTTGCCCAATGTTCTGCCAGCCTGTTTCAAAAACATTTTTAAACCAATTGCCCAATTTTGACGAAATCGGATTTTCAATTTTGCGGGGCGAAGTCTGCGGCTGCGGGTGAAACACCGCCTCAAAAGGTTGCCATTCAGAATTAAATACATTTAAAAACCACTGATTTAGGTCAATTTTAGCTTCAAACAAATGTTCTAGATGTACTAAAAAATCATCGACAGAATGTAATTCGCTCAATACTAATTCGCCTGAACTCGCCGTCGGAGAAAACCCCAATAATCTCGCCTCCTTTTCCTCTTCATCAATTTCTACAACTATATAACCGATGCGTTCCTCCCTGGCTTCCAAAGGCACCGGGTAAATGTCTGGTGTCTGGGACGATGAATCTTGAAACCGATTTATAATCGGGCGGCATTCAATTTTACCTAATCCTTTAATATACAAATCTGCCGCATTTGCAAACAAGCGCATTGCGGGATTCCAGCTATCACATTGAGTTAAGTCAGTTTCAATACTCAAAATTGTGAGGTAATCACGAACTGCCAGCACTGCCAAAGTATTTAAATAAACTTGCTCTTGTTTTTGTGGGTGACGTTGTTGGGATGAAAAATGTCTAGCAATATGCAGTGAGTCTTGAGTAATTGGCATGGGCAAAGAGTCTATTTCTGAAAGGTTATTCGAGTTCATGGTTTTTGTAATCCTGTTATGTTAAAAGTTTGATATCCTTGGTTTTCCGAAAATTTCTGCAGCAGGTGGCGGCAGTCGTTCTTGAACAATTGATATACAGTGGAGGGGGCGCAGCCAAACTCTTTTGCTATTTCTTGAATGCTTTGACCGTACAAACACTGCCGCTGCAATAAAACTTGGCAATTGAGCTGTGGTTTACCTCTAACGTGTCTGCTTTTTAACTCGTTATTGGGATCGGTTTCTATCCATTCTAGAAGTTCGTCTAAATAGAAAGTTACATCTGGATCGGCGACGAGATTGTTGCTTGAATTGATAGTGTCTTCTTTGATTCCGTCTAGCCAAACTATTCGATCGCTGCTTTGTCTTTCCCTTTCTTGTTGTTGCTTCAGATAACAATCTAACAGTCGCTTTTTGAGATAGGGATTTAACCAACTCGTAATCTGGCTTATTTCGGGATTGTAAGCTTGTTTTGCTGTGGTAGCTTCACATAAATTCGCAGATAAATAGATCCATGTCTTGTGCAATGCCTCTTCGTAGTGAGGTGTATTTTCTTTCCAGAGTTTGCCGGATTTGAGAATTTCTCGAATGAGTTTACCCACAAAGTAACCTCGCCGGGGACTGCCCAGGGGATGCTTGCAAGCTTGGGTGACGAGTTCGAGGATTTGCTGCTGGGCGGAATCTCGATCGGATAATTTCGATTTTCCCCCAGCCTCAACAGCATCGGAGTCGTCGGATAAGTTGTCTTCCCCCTTGGATGGGTTGGATTTATCGTTCATAGTTAAGTGCGGCCGCAACTTTTTTCCTACATTTACTTATCAGGATGAGTTGGGACTTTTTTTGCGAAATTCTGAAACTTTTTTTCGGCATATCGTTGAAAGTATTGCTGTGCAGTCGATGTGGCTGTAAAATTAGATGTAAATTTTTGTAAAGACTTGCGCGCCAAGCTCAAGAAACCGGGTTTTTGGCCGCATCTTCTGGTAACAGCGAATAATTTTCGCAAAAAAACCGGTTTCTTTGGTCTGAGTTACCCATGAATGACCAGAAACGGGATTTTTTACGAAAAGACGCGTTGCAGTCCACAAATTCGGTAAAAACCCGGTTTCTTCGATCGGAGTTGATAAGTTCTGTAATGAATCGAACCCAAATGTAAAATATTGTTATAAATTACTTGACACCTGGAACTAAATCTCTATTATCACTGACTATAATTAGATAAAAAATAATTTCCTAGGGAAAAATTCATGCAGAAACTAGCTAAAAATTTATTCGCTACAGCATTAACCCTAAGTATCTTGTGTTTTCCCACAGCCGCTTTCGCCAAAGCTAAAATTCAGATTGCCATCCTTTTAGATTCTAGTAATAGCATGGATGGACTGATCGACCAGACTCGTACTCAACTTTGGCAAATTGTGAATTTTTTAACTAAAGTCACCAAAGATGGCGAAGTGCCAGAGTTAGAAGTTGCTGTCTACCATTATGGCAATGACAGCTTACCTTCCTCGGAAGGTTTTGTGAGATTATTAACTGGATTTACTCCAGAATTAGATTTAGTTTCCGAAAAGCTATTTAGTATCAAAACCAACGGCGGCCAGGAATATGCTGGCTGGGTAATTCGCTCGGCAATGCAAGAATTAAACTGGAGTAAAAATCAGGAAGATTTTCGCGTGATTTTTATTGCGGGTAATGAACCATTCGATCAAGGCCCAATAGTTTGGACACAATCTGTCAATCTAGCTGTTAAAGGAGATACTATCATTAATACTATCTACTGTGGTTCAGCGGAAAGTCAGGAGCGACAACTTTGGGCATCAGGAGCTACTGTAGCAAAAGGCAGTCACTTCAATATTAATCAAAACCAAGTAATTGTGGTAATTAAGTCCCCTTACGATGACGAAATTTCTAGTTGGAACACTAAACTAAATCAAACCTACATTCCCTACGGTAGAGAAGGAAGAATAGGACAACAACGTCAAGAAGTTGAAGATAGTAATGCTGGCAGAAATTTGCTTATGCGTGGTGTTTCCAAAGCTTCTGAATACTATGATAATGCTTCTTGGGATTTGCTCGATGCTCTCGAAAACGGAAGAGTTACGCTGGAGTCACTATCAGACGATGCTTTGCCGGAAATTATGCGTGTTATGACTCTAACAGAAAAAAGAGCATATGTAGCTGCCAAGAAAGCCGAAAGAGAGAGCATTAAAAAGACAATCCGCGACTTATCTCAAAAGCGAACCGAATATGTTGAACAACAGCGCCAATCTAGTACCAATAGAGGCGAGAATACTCTAGATAGCGTAATAATTCAAAGTCTCCGCCAACAATTAGCTGCTAAAGGATTTAAGCTTAATTAAAAGAACGCAGACGAAATTTCATCTGCGTTCATCTGTGTTTATCTGGGGTTAAAAAATCAGGAATTATGCAAGTGTCACAATTAGTAAGGCACTCTACTATCTCAACCCCTCGATAATCCGTCGATCGTGAAAGTAGTAGAGCACCCTACAAGTTGATTGTCCTCATGCCCATTGCATAAGTGCTGTTGAAAAAACCGGGTTTTTATTATGGGTTGTTTTCAAGCGCAAGTGATTCTCCGATTAGACTGTAAAGTTCTCTAAGTTGCTCAGAGTCCAAAGCTTTAATTAGTGCCTCTCCAGCTCTTTTGGAATTATGTCGAGGAATCTTTACATATAAAGGGGTATTTAGGCTACTAGATGGAACTTTTTCTGACCAATCTTTCACCAGTTTCCGTCCCAGATCGGTGATTTGGTAATAACCACGTTTATTACCAGATAATTGTTCAATCCATCCCAAGTCTAGCCAGCATTTTTGCCGGAGATATATTGGGCTAGATGTGAGACGCAATACTTGCTTAATCTTGGCTGCATTAATAGGCTGATTATCCGCACAACGTTGAACCAATTTAGAAAAATCATGAAGATATTTTGACGGAATTCCGTGTTCTTCAGCTTGGTCTTCGTTAAGCTCAAACGTCTTTGCATTAGGTGATGCTAATTCTTGAATGATTTTGTCAATATCTGACGGATCGCAACCCAAACCAAATGGTGGTTTAGCCTTGCACAGTTCCTCATAAGTATTGAATGGCTTTCCGCGATCGTCAACAAGCTGATGATAGCCAGAGAATTGCTTCATCAGATCGCACCATGCTTTCAATTGTTGAGCATTGAATGCAGCATCATGTAGGGCTGATTGCAGTTCCAGCCTTACAGCGATCGCCCAGGGGCGCGATCCAGGAGGTGCATTCAGTTCGCCTGCATTGCCGAGAGTTTCTATGTGAGCTTTCAATTGTTCATTGGATAGTTGCTTTGTAGCCATGCCCACACCTGCCTCAATTCTTCAAGTGTCATTGCTGCGCGTCCCTTGCGAAATTGTTTGACAATTTCCCCATTAATGGTTTTGAACTCCATACCATTCTTGGCTGTATAGTGACGGACATAATTTTCAATTTTGTCTCGTATAATATCGCGCTCTTCACTGGGAGTTAAAGTTTCTTTTTTCTCAATTAAATAATCATGACTATCTTTGGCTTCTGGCTCCTGATAAGCATCTAGAAATCGTTTCATTTGCACGGTACTAATTCCACCCAATCCAACCTTTTGCATTGCTGATTGGATTTGAGCAGTCTCAGCATAATCAACTGTTTCCCCATTACTTAAATCAGATGCTCTCGATCGTGTCAAGCTTGAATTTAATGCGATACTACTATTATATCGCCGATCGTTACTTTTGGCATCATTATCCCCAGTACCACCATTATCATTATCACGCTTATTTAATTCTCTTTCTCTAAGAATTGGCTGTTGTTCCGCTATGATATCTTGTACGCATTTAGTAGCCAACTGGTCATCTGGAAGATAAATCAACCCTGTTTTTTTCAAGTCTCCAGCTTCTCGATCAACTCTCGCAGCCCTTGCCCATGATTGTTCGAGCCAAGGCTTACTTCTGATATTAGTTAAACAGGCAACATGGGTAATTGCCGGAACATCAAGTCCTTCATAAGCCATTGCCACTGTTACTAAAGCATCAACTGCCTTTGAATCGCCGTAATTGTAGTGCTTCTTAAATCTTTTAATTGAGGCTTGCGCTTCTTTCGATTCATCACTTGTGGCTTTTAAGGCTTTGACTCCTAACTTTTTCAGCCAATCCAAATATTGATTAGCTGTTGCTATTGATGGTGCGAGTACCAATAGTTTAGATCTGTGGTTCTTTTTTTTATGTGACTTCCAATTATCAACACACTTTGTGAGTAATTGCTCGGCGTATCCGGTACTAAGCGCTGTGCGAAGTGCTATACCCCTATAGTCTCCAGCCTCTGCTAAGCTTTCGACTGAACATTCTTGCCCTTGCTCGTCGATCCATTTAGCCTCCCCATCACCCCATTCAAAATGGAGAGGAACGATCGCACCCTCTCTGAGTGCTTGTCCTCGCGTATATTCAATAACTACGGTATCTTCACTACTAGATAGGGTGGGAGTAAGACCGCTAGGAGTTGCTTTATAGGGCATAAAAGCAATTGGCTTCCGATCTCCACGTTCACCAGTTCCTGTTACCAAGATAACCAATACAGCATTATCTACCAACGGCTGCAACGCTCTATGCCATGCTCCATCTTCCTCAACATGATGAAACTCATCCAGCACTAAAATATAACGCTTGCGTCGAATCTCTTGAGCATGAAGGTCAGGACTTGCTGTAATAGCCTGGTATGTAGCTGCATAGCCAGACATTCCCTTGCATGGATTAGGCTCATTATTATTTGCCATAATTCTATGCTGATGCCCTAGCATATTTTTGAACTGCCAATCTTCAAATTGTTCTTCTGCTTGATTTTGGAGATTGAGTCTAGGAACCACCCAACAAATTGCATCAGCTATAGTTCCATGAAAGCTGTTCCCAGAATTAGAATTTGGAATTAACTTTGCCGCAGCAATTACTGGGATAAGACTTTTACCGCCTCCAGGCGTAACAATCATAAGAATTTTTTTGATTTGTTCTCCTGCCTTTATGCGTTTACATATTTGTAAAAACTCATCTTGATGCTTTCTTAAATTAACAGGTTCTTTAGGAGATTGTGAAAAAATATCTAATTGGATTGCATCTGTCATGTTTCTGTTCTCCTCAGCAGTTTTTTGATAATGACATTTAGGGCATAATGCCTGCATTTCATGGACATTGGTTCTCTGAGTTTCTGCCCATCGCTCAATGTGATCTGCGTGCCAATCTGAAGGCAAATCACATCTGCAATGCTGGCACTTGCCGTTGGTGGCATACCAGAGGGCAGCCCGTAGCCGTTTCGATCGAAGGAAGCGACTCTGATTCTGCATCTGAAAAAGCTATAAGGCTTACGCAGCAAGTAAAAAAATCTACTGTAGAAATTTTATCTGTTTTTGAAGTTTTAGTCAACATCAAAATTTTATGGGCTAGCTGTCTCCATTTTTGTGAAGAGGACGATCGTGAAGCAGCGACATCTTGCTGGAACAACGCCGTGGCGATGACTTGTTCTGCTGTTCCGGTAGCAACATTTCTTAATGCGGTGGGGTTGCCGTTTCTTGGCTGTATTGGTATGATAACGTATATCGCGCAACCGCGCAACCGCGCAACCGCACAAAATGCAGTTAAACTCATCCGCAGTCAACCGCCGCCTCGCCAGATGCGAGAATACGGTATGCGCGTATGAGAGACATGGCTAAAAAAATTCCACCTGAAATGGCTGAACTAAGCGTTTACGTAGATAAAAAGCTAAAGCTGCGATTCAAACTAGCTTGCACAGCTCAAGAAAAGCCGATGAGCGAAGTCATCGGTTTATTGATGAAGCAATGGCTAGAGATCACAGAAACCCCGTCAGAGTCTCAAACTCAAGCGGGGCAAAACGTTCCAGACTGAGGAGTAATTAAGCAAATGACCTCTAGCGCAGACAGATTTGTGAGGGACAAATGTTGAGAGACGCAGACAACCCAGAAAAATCTTGGGAAGACTTGGAAGCCGAACTCGCTGAACGCCCGGACAGACCTTTTTATGCTCGGAGTGACGCAGAAGCTGCTAAGCGATGCGAACAGCAAAACCGCGAAGCAACCAGACACCCTGATGTAACCGGAAAAACCTACTACACCTGTGACGATAAAAAAAGGAAAAACCGATGACCAAATATCAATTAACTCCTGCCAAATACCACCATGTACAAGTAGTTGTCTCCCTAAATCGCGTTCATTTAGACAACTATGAAAATCCCGATCGCGCAATTGCAAAACTGATCGAACTCGGTTACACTCCAGAACTGCGCTATCAATGGAATCCAGAACGCAACGAATTCGATCTATACGCCCTAATTCATGACTTACCGCTGGAAAAATCGCTAATGACCGATGAAAAATGTCAGGAATTTTTCAACCATTTCAAACACAGCCAAATATATTCGATCGGCTGCGGTAACGCTGACCCCGATTGGCTATTTGCTTGGGGTTTTGATGACCCCCGCCGTCACGCCAAGCCAGAAGAAATTGAACCTTTGCCAGCAGCTACAGCATTAGCTTAATTAAAAGAACGCAGACAAAATTCATCTGCGTTCATCTGTGTTTATCTGCGGCCCAAAAAACGCCCAATCCAACTACTTCGCCGCCGGCAAAGACAACTGAGGCGAAGGATGAGAATAGCTGCCATTTTCAGCAATCACCACAGGCGGTTCCTGCGACAGCAAAAACTCGCGAATTAATCTAGCGACTGCCCTTTGCGCTAAACCGCCTACGACTTGCTGGCCCATGTTCTGCACTTCGCGTTTCAGCAACAATTGCGGCAGTAACTGCAATACTTTCGTGGTGTCAAAACCGGGTGTTGATTGCAATATTCCCCAAATTCGCTTGATGTGTTCTAGGTTTTTTTGTTCGGTTTGTGAAACTACTGGTTGATTTGCCTTGACTCCAAACCATTCGCCTACTACGGCTTTGGCGTTAGTAAAGGCATTGCTGGAAATTATGTCCAAATTTTTCACTAATTCGGTGACGATGCGATCGCGAATAAAATCTCCTCTTTCAGAGAATAAATATTCTAAGGCTTGATTCAGGATTTTGCTGACATCGTAATCGTCACTCTCGCGGGCATTGTTCAGCAAGTTTTCTAAGCGGTTCCAGCGGAATTCGCCTTGTTTGAACAACAAATCTTTCAGAGATGCTCTTAATTCCGGTGCAGGGTCGCTCAACAGCCGTTTTGCTACGTAAGGATAGGCTTTGCTGAGCACTTTGAATTCGGGGTCAACGTTGATGGCGATGCCTTCTAGGGTGACGAGCGATCGAATAATCAAAGCATAGTAAGCTGGAACTCGGAACGGATATTCGTACATTACGGCGGAAAGTTCGTCAGTAATGCTTTTGAAATTGAGTTCGGCAACACTAGCACCCAAAGCATTGTTAAATACGCCCGCCAAAGCTGGAATAATTGGCGTTAAATCGGTATCCGGTGTCAAAAATTCTAACTTGACATAATCTCTAGCTAAACCTTCAAAATCGCGGTTGACCAAATGCACTACAGCTTCCAACAAGCCGTATCTCTGATAAGGTTTAACTTCGCTCATCATTCCGAAATCGAGATAAGCTAGTTGACCGTCAGGAGTTGCCAAAAGATTGCCGGGATGCGGGTCTGCGTGAAAGAAACCGTGTTCTAGCAACTGTCTGAGAGAGCACTGCACCCCCACTTCAATTAAGTAAGGAGCGTCGATTCCTTGAGCTTTGACGGCTTCTAAATCCGTGAGTTTGATGCCGGTGATCCACTCCATTGTCAAGACGCGGCGGCGGGTATATTCCCAGTAGATTTTGGGAACGTAAATATCTTTGAGATTTCCGTATAATTGGGCGAAGCGTTCGGCATTTTGTCCTTCGTGGGTGTAGTCCATTTCTTCGTAAATGCGTTCGCCCAACTCGTCCATAATTCCCGCTAAATCGCTGCGAATTATTTTGAAGTTGTTTTGCGCCCAAACTGCAACGCGCCGCAGGATGTAAATATCTAGGCCGATGTTCTCGGCTAAACCAGGCCGCTGCACTTTGATGGCGACGATTTCTCCGGTTTTGAGTTTGCCTTTGTAGACTTGTCCGAGGGAGGCTGCTGCGATCGGATCTGCAGTGATTTCGGCGTAAATTTCATTGGGGTGTGCCCCTAATTCTTCTTGTATAAATTGATATGCTACTTCGTTGGGAAACGGTGGCAATTGGTCTTGCAGGGTTGTTAGTTCTTCTAAATATGCCGGCGGCACTAAGTCGGGACGAGTTGAGAGTGCTTGTCCTATTTTGATGAAAGCTGGGCCGAGTTGGCTGAGAATTTCCCGGAGGCGCACGGCGCGGCGCTTTTGGTTGGCTGCGGTGCGCCCTCTTTTTTTGTCCCACCACAAACTGAAGGCAAAGCTAAAAAATGTCCAAACAACACTCGACAGCCGTCCCCAGACTTGCAGGGGGCGATTTCGGTATTGGGCTGCGATCGCCGCTGGATCGTAGCGCACAGCTTCTCCGGCCAACTCGTAAGCGATATCTTTGGCTGATTTGAGCGGTTCGGGAGTAACCGCCACTGTCTCTAGTTCTACTTCTACTGCTTGCAGGGGAACTGTTTCTATCTCTTGGAGATTTTGCAGTGTAGTGTGAGTCCCTGAATTTGAGTAAGTTAGTGGGGTGGCTGGCGATACTGTCTTGACATCCATAAACTCAGACCTAGTGTGAAGCATTGTAAACTAATTGTAACAATTTGTCGCCTTCTCACCACTGCTTTTAGATAGAGAAAACCGAATTCATTGGTCATTGGTCATTAGTCATTAGTCATTAGTCATTAGTCATTAGTCATTAGTCCAAGACTTATGCGCTATGACCCAAGCAACCGGGTTTTTTAGTGGATCTAGGGTCGTAATGCGTCTTTTCGAGAAAAACCCGGTTTCTGACCGCCCCCTCTCCCAATCTCCCATTCTCCCATTCTCCCAATCTCCCCCTCTCCCCTCTCCTTCTTTACTCCTCGCCGGTTCTCTGGAGTCGATCGCGAATACCTGAAAGTTGCGATTTTGTGCTGACGGGCGATCGAGGTTGGGGCATTTCGGTATCCGGCCAGTTCGGTAAGTCGTTACAGACACAGGACTCAGGTGGCATTCCGGCTTGTTGGAAGACTACAGGCATAGCGCAGCGCGCGCAGGGACTGACTTCCCATGCTGGTGTCAGCAGTTGGGCAATTGTTTCGTTTGTGCCTTGCAGGTAGCAGTCGCCGCTTTCGGGGGAGATAATTTTTTGCCAGCATTCTTCAAATTCGCTGCTGTAGCGATCGCCCGCAATTACCGATTTTGGCAGCAGCGCTTCCGAACCGTTGCGAATTAATACTTTTTTGCCTAACTGAAACCAGTAAGCAATATATTTTTTTACTTCAGTATCTGATGCCATAATTTTTAGTCAAACCTTCAACTAATTAATGATTTTAGACTTTCAATTGGAAATTTGCACTCTTTCTTAAGAGACATTTTATCTTTTACATTAAAACTGCAAAATTTGGCTATTCCTTATGTCAAATTGTTGTGCTATTTGCCTTCGGGAGTATGTTTTTTGACTAATTTATGTGACTCTTGAGTTTTCAATGTTAGTTAAAATTATACCTGATTTTCAGTTAAAATTGTATGTCGGGAAACCGATATTTTTTCTCCCTTGTCAATTGCGACTCCGGCTGTTAATTTTTCAAGGGCGGCAGCGGCGTACCCAAAGCGCTGAGATCCAAGGCGTAACCGCCGGTGACGAGATAAACACGATCGGCGATCGCCCCGATGTGCCGCACCAGAGTGCCGAGGCGATCGCGAAACAGTCGCCCCGCAGGATAAGCAGGCACAACGCCCCATCCGGTTTCTTCCCCTACCAAAATTACATCGGCCGCTGTTGACTTCAAACCAGCGAGCAAATCTTGCTGCATCTGGCCCCAAACTGTCGCTTCTTGTTCCAACAGATTCGCCGTCCAAGTTCCCAGGGAATCAATTAACAAGCAATCCGACGCTGAAGCCGATCGCACAACTGCCGATAATTCGATCGGCACTTCGAGAGTTTTCCAATCATCCTGACGGCGATTTCGGTGCTTTTCTAGGCGGCGCATCCACTCCAAATCCGCTGCATCAACCAAGCCGGTAGCCACATAAATTACTTGTTTTCCCGAACCTGCCGCCAGAGTTTCAGCCCATTCACTTTTGCCACTTCGGGCCGGCCCAGTTACTAAGATTATTTTAGTCATTTGTTGTTGGTTATTGGTTATTTGTTACTCGTTATTCGTTATTCGTTATTCGTTATTTGATTGCCAATGATTTTTAAGGGATAATAGCATTGTTGAGACAAAATCACAGTCAGTCGATCGAGAACCCCAATATTTCCAAAGCTCTCAATTATGTCAGATCGTCCTCAGATATCAGCAATAATTTGCACCCACAATCGCGCGGCCTATTTAGCGGGGGCGATCGACAGCTTGCTGGTACAGGATTTTCCCGACAACTTTGAAGTAGTAGTAGTCGATAACGCTTCTAGCGATTATGCCAGTCCCGAAAGTTCCGCTTCGCGCACGCGAGAGGTAGTAGAAGCCCGACTGGGCGATCGGCGTCTCAAGTACGTCTGGGAACCCGAAATCGGTCTGTCAATCGCCCGGAACACCGGCGCAAAGCAAGCTGGCAGCGAAATATTAGCTTATCTCGACGACGACGCTGTTGCCGATCCAAATTGGCTCAGGGAACTGTACAGCGCTTATCAAAGCAATCAAAAACTAGCCGTAGCCGGCGGCAAAGTTAACTTGCTGTGGCCTTGCGGAATCAGCCCGCCCGCATGGCTGTCACCAGGATTGGCCCAAAACTTGGGAGAATACGATTTAGGCGATACTTGCCAGTACGTGACTGCTGCCGGTTTGACTCCCAGAGGTGTCAACTACTCGATCCGGCGCGCTTTTCTCGAACAAATTGGCGGCTTCGATGTCAAACTCGGTAGGGTAGGCAAAAAGTTGCTGTCAAACGAAGAATTGCGCGCCACAGAATTAGCATTAGAGTTAGGTTGGCAAGTGGTTTATCTGCCGTATGCCCTAGTGCTGCACAATGTCGCCCCAGAACGGCTTAACAAAGCTTGGTTTCTAGAGCGCGGGTGGTGGCAAGGCATCAGCGAGTGTTATCGAGAACAATTGTCCGATCGAGCGGGTATTGCTCAGCTTGGGCGGGGGGGTGAAAGAATATTGAGGGGTATCTGGAAGTCTTTTAAGTACATTAGAGATCCGGCGCTGCGCTTTGAAAATTTCGTTTTTGCCTGGGGTCAAATCGGTTATTTGAGTGCAGCCCTCCGCGGCATGATTTTTCTACCGAAATCGACCAGCAGGCATTAGGCTATAAGCAATATCCCTCGCCGCCCAAGTCGTCGGCCCTACCGTGCCGATCGCACTTCATCCACAAAAACTCGACCGCATTCAGGTTTAACCACTCGATTATGACATCTAGTTCATCAAAGATTCCGGTTTCAGTTCTTATTCCGGCCAAAGACGAAGAACTCAATCTACCTGCGTGTCTGGCCAGCATTGCCAGGGCGGATGAAGTTTTCATGGTTGATTCCCAAAGCAGCGATCGCACGGTAGAAATTGCCATCAGCAGCGGTGCAAAAATAGTGCAGTTCTACTTCAACAATCGCTGGCCCAAAAAGAAAAATTGGTCTTTGGACAACTTGCCCTTTCGCAACGAATGGGTATTAATTGTCGATTGCGACGAGCGCATTCCCCCGGAACTTTGGGACGAAATCGCCTGCGCGATCGAAGATCCCAATTTTGAAGGCTACTACCTCAACCGCAAAGTCTTCTTTTTAGGTCAATGGCTGCGTTACGGCGGCCGATATCCCGACTGGAATTTGCGTTTGTTCAAGCATCAAAAAGGCCGTTACGAAAATCTCGGCACCGAATCCGTCCCCAATACAGGTGACAACGAAGTTCACGAACACGTCATTTTAGCCGGTCAAGTCGGCTACTTAAAAAATGACATGATCCACGAGGATTATCGCAATTTATTTCACTGGATCGAGCGTCACAACCGCTATTCTAATTGGGAAGCTCGCGTTTATTACAATATTCTTACAGGTCGCGGCGACAGCGGGACTATTGGCGCTAATCTATTTGGAGATGCCGTGCAGCGAAAGCGATTCCTCAAAAAAGTTTGGGTGAGGCTGCCTTTTAAACCAATGCTGAGATTTATTTTATTTTACTTTATTCAGTTAGGCTTTTTGGATGGAAAAGCTGGCTATGTTTATGCAAGGTTATTGAGTCAGTACGAATATCAAATTAATGCCAAACTTTATGAATTGAGCTGCTGTGGCGGCCAGTTGAATGTGGCCGAATCTGAGCCGAATCTGCCGCCCCCAGTGGTGAGAAGTCAAGAGACAGAAGTTAAATCGCCGTGAGAATATCTGTTAGTCCGCGTGGACGAAAGTTTGTGTAGCCGGAGTTTCAACCGCCGGGTTTCTGCACAAAAAAAGTACAATAATTATGGCAAAATAAGAATTACTCATTTAATCGATCGCCCTTATCCCAATGGCTATCTTTGGCATTTACCAATGAGTACCATTAACAGGGGTACTTATTTACATCAGCACGAAAAAACAGGACAATTGTTGTCAGGATTGCTAAAGACCGATCGCAGTAAAGCCAGCCCAGTAATGAGGTTCAGCAAAGGAAAACGGCTTGCGATTCAGTGTGCCATTCAGAGGAGATTGATTGCGAGTTCGTTCGTTTGGGGGCACTTACTAAAATGTTTGATCGATTTCGGGTTTGAGGTCTTCTAAGACGGCTTCCAGCTTCTCTGAGGTCAGATTCCGCAGCCATTGTTGTGCCTCATTGAGAGCAGTAACGGTTGACAAAGTTTTTATGTTTTCATAGAACCGAATCCGTTGATTCTTTGACGGTAGGCTTCTCCCAGATTATGTTGCGTTATTGCCCAATCTTGGGGAAAAGCTTCACGGGTGTAAACTTCGAGGGCGGCGGTGTAAAATGCGATCGCCAGTTCGATATTCTCTGCTTTCTATGCCCTAATTCTGTCAGAGTAGGCTGTGGCTAGATTATTTTGCGTCTGATCCCATTGTTCGGGAAAGGCTTCGCGGGTGTAGACGGATAATGCAGCAGTGAAAGATGCGATGGCCCGTTCGATATTCTCTGCTTTCTCTCCCCTGATTCTCTTACGGTAGGCTTCTCCCAGATTATTTTGCGTCAGGGCCCAATATTCGGGAAAAGCATCACGGGTGAGGACGGATAATGCAGCAGTGTAAGATGCGATCGCCAGTTCGATATTCTCTGCTTTGTCTCCCCTGATTCTGTCACAGTAGGCATTTGCCAGATTATTTTGCGTCATAGCCCATTTTTCGGGAAAGGCCTCGCGGGTGCGGACGGTTAATGCAGCAGTGTAAGATGCGATCGCAACTTCGATATTCTCTGCTTTCTCTCCCCTGATTCTGTCAAAGTAGGCAACTCCCAGATTATTTTGCGTCAGGGCCCAATCTTGGGGAAAAGCATCACGGGTGAGGACGGATAATGCAGCAGTGTAAGATACGATGGCCAGTTCGATATTCTCTGCTTTATCTCCCCTGATTCTTTTACTGTAGGCTGTTGCTAGATTATTTTGCGTCCTAGCCCATTGTTCGGGAAAGGCCTCGCGGGTGCGGACGGATAATGCAGCAGTGTAAGATGCGATGGCCAGTTCGATATTCTCTGCTTTATCTCCCCTGATTCTGTTACTGTAGGCTGTTGCCAGATTATTTTGTGTCCTAGCCCATTTTTCGGGAAAGGCCTCGCGGGTGCGGACGGATAATGCAGCAGTGTAAAATGCGATCGCCATTTCGATATTCTGAGCTTTCTCTCCCCTAATTCTGTTACGGTAGGCTTCTCCCAGATTATTTTGCGCCATAGCCCATTTTTCGGGAAAAGCATCACGGGTGAGGACGGATAATGCACCAGTGTAAAATGCGATCGCCATTTCGATATTCTGAGCTTTCTCTCCCCTAATTCTGTTACGGTAGGCTTCTCCCAGATTATTTTGCGCCATAGCCCATTTTTCGGGAAAAGCATCACGGGTGAGGACGGATAATGCACCAGTGTAAAATGCGATCGCATTTTCGATATTCTGTGCTTTATCTCCCCTGATTCTGTCACTGTAGGAAATTGCCAGATTATTTTGCGTCATAGCCCATTTTTCGGGAAAGGTCTCGCGGGTGCGGACGGATAATGCAGCAGTGTAAAATGCGATCGCCATTTCGATATTCTGAGCTTTCTCTCCCCTAATTCTGTTACGGTAGGCTTCTCCCAGATTATTTTGCGCCATAGCCCAATATTCGGGAAAGGTATCGCGGGTGTAAACGGTTAATGCAGCAGTGCAAGATGCGATCGCCAGTTCGATATTCTCTGCTTTCTCTCCCCTAATTCTGTTACTGTAGGCATTTCCCAGATTATTTTGCGTCGCTGCCCAATTTTCGGGAAAGGCTTCGCGGGTGTAGACGGTTAATGCAGAAGTGAAATATGCGATCGCCATCTCCAGATTATCAGCCCTCTCTCCCCTGATTCTGTAAGTGTAGGCAATTCCCAGATTATTTTGCGTGTCGGCCCAATTTTGGGGAAAAGCTTCACGGGCGTAAACTTCGAGGGCGGCGGTGTAAAATGCGATCGCCCTTTCCAAGTTACTCGCACGATCGCCTTGACGATATTGTTGGTAAAGATTCCCCAGTCGCCCCAAAGCAGCCGCCTCTCGCAGGCGATCTTTCAAATTCCTAGCAATTTCTAAAGACTGCTGATAGGGATCAAATACCCGTTCCCACAATCCTAAGTCACTGTAAATATCACCTAACTGTAACAAAGTGTCAGATTGCGCCTCGCGTAAGTTCAATTTTTCTTGTAAGGCAAGTGACTTGTCAAAGAAATGAATTGCCCGATCGATCTCCTGTGAATAATCCTGTGCTTGGCGCGTCTTTACCCGATTTGCATAAGCATTAGCAACTCGATTGTATAGGGTTGCTAATGCAGGAGTTTCCCTAGCTTGTCTCTCCAGATTTTCAACCTGTTCTAACAGTTCATCTAGGGGTAAACTCAGTCTTCTCTCTGGTTCAATCAGCAGAGAACTTTCCCCAGTCGTGTTAACCACACCCGTTTCTGGCACCGCAGGCGACACAAATCGAAATACGCCACTGCGCCAACTCCAAAAATCCGGCGCTTCCAGACTCAAGCGACTCAGAATATTTGGTGTTACCCAAAGTACGATCGGAAAAGGAAACTCCCGCAACCCCTCCCGCGTCCATTGCAAATAGCCGAAAAAACGGCTTAACTCGGACTGATGGTTAGAGTCAGCTTGTAACACACTATCCCTCAAAGCCTCCGTTCCCGTTACAGTAATTGCGCCTGATGCGTGGGGCGCTTTTAACTCTGGGCGATCGTTGACAAGTTGCTCCAACGCTGCTCTCAGGCTAGGTTCTTTTTGATTCAAAACCACGCGATAACTGGGGATATGGGCAGCAAGTTCTGCCTCGTAACGATTAATAATCTGGGTTTGAAAATCTCCCGGTTTACAGGAGGCAATCAACAATGACAATACACCTTGACTTGCTTCAATTAAAGAGACAAGGCCATCGTAACTATCCTCATTGATCGATCGATCGTCCCCGATCTCACTGTTGAGCATTTATCCTGTCACTCCGATTAACCCACGTTTCTGCAATATTTCCTGAACTACTGGATGGACTCCAAACCACAAATCAGCATTGCGATATTCTAGGATGTAGAGGTTATGTAATAAATCTAAAAAATCCTGATCCATCCCATCGTTTGGTAAATAATTTTGGTATACATCCACTAGAATTTGATAACGGTTTTGTCCAAGAGGTTCTGTTAAATTAATCCGATATTCGGTAATAGCATCTTTTAAAATTTCAGACGTGATTATCAAATCTTGTTTCTCAGGTGTGCGACGTAACTGCCTCAAACATAACCCACAGGACTGACTAGCCAAACGAATAAATTCCCGCAAGGCCCCACCACTTTTGACGATCATCATCTGAGTTGCTTCCGGCTCAATCAAATGCTTGGGAAGTCGCTTGTAAAGAATTTGTTCAAATACTTTTACAGCTTCTTGGACAGGAGAAGCATTTGGAACTCTATCTTCTCCACGCGGAAACAACTTTGTCGCCCACATGGATTGAATCTTATTATTGGTAGCATTATGAATAATTCCTCGCAACGACATATCTCGTGTCGCTGCCATTGGAATTGTATAAATAATCCGAAACTGAGGCTGAAATAACGCACTGATATTATTTCTATAAACACGATCTACTATCTCTAAATCGAGTTTATCAAGATCGTCAATCACGACCATAATTTCTTGTCCGCACGCCGCTTCAATCACACTAGCGATCTCGTTAATGCGATCTACCAAGTCGGAAATACGTCTCGAAAACTCAATCGTAATTTCCTCACGAATCACAGAGTTTGCTTTCAAAGTTGCTTTCAGCTTGGCAAAGAATTTAACAAACAAAGCATTTACACCAGCTTCTCCACTCGTTTCTAGCTCAATGCTAGAATCAACTGAACTTCCCTCTGTTCGAGTATGCTTACTAAACCACTTATAAAAAGCTTTTTTTGTTTGAGAACCGATTTTGATATGGCGTTTTTCTGCTGCTTCCATAAGCTGTACTGCCATAGCAAACAAAATATTGACATGATTCACATCTGACATTTCAATCAGGTCAGAGATGGAAAAGAACACGACAAAGTAGCGATTCTGCGTGTGCTGACAAAACTGACCCAGCAATGTTGATTTGCCTGACCCACGATGCCCCGTAAAAATAATTTTGTTATTGTCCTGTGAGCAATCTTCAACCAAATGCTCCAATTCTTCTAAAATCTCAGTACCATATTCCACATGAAATTTATTCAGTTCATCGGGGGTGATCAAAGGAAGTAACTGAAGATTCTGGAAGGCTGTTCGGAAGGATTCCAGGCGGTCGTTGGTCATAGGAAATATTATATATGGACTATAATTCTTAGTTTATCACAATGCCCTGTAATCTCACCCCTCTACTGCTCATTCTTGGCTTTTCCTTTCCGGTCTCTGCCAACTGTGCCGCTACTTTCTTGAAACTTGCAGAAACCCCCACCCTATCCAGCCGTTCTGAGTTGCCTGTCAAATCTGGGTTTCTTCACCGTTGAGGCAATTCAGGAGGGTGTGAATTAATGGCAGGTAGGCTTGAGCGCGGTTTTATTTTATTGTGAGGAGTTGTCAATTACACCGCTCTTTATCTTATCATAATTAGGGGCGGTTTCTCCCGATCACTTCACAATATTTTGATTTTTTACCGCAGATGGTGGCGGATATACGCGGATGGACGCGGATGAAGAGATGTTATTTAATAAGTTCTTCTAGGGATGGGAAAAGCAATTTTTCGGCGCTGACTTTTTCGCATTCGCAAGGTTGTTGATTTGCGGAGATAGCTGATACTTTTCCCATCAGCAATTGGATGCTTTCGATTAGCAATGGTAAAGTTAATAAAATAATTGATGCGGAGACTAGCAAGCTGATTAAGCCGTCGGCCCAATTCCAGTGTAGCCACGCCACAGCGATCGCAGCTAAAATTACTCCAACCGACGAAAAAATGTCTGCAACGGCGTGCAGAAATGCGCTTTTGAGGTTCAAGTCGCCGTGACAGCAGGAATGCAAGCAACAAGCATTGATCGAGTTGATGCTTAAACCGACTATGGCGGTAATTAACATCGGGAGTCCTTCTACTTCGGAGGTTGGAGACTGCAAGCGGGCGATCGACTCGACAGCAATCCACAGGGCGATCGCCACTAAACTGATACTATTAATTACAGCAGCAATAATTTCTCCTCGTTCCGGGATTGGCGATCGGGCGATCGCACAATCTACTGATTTACTTTTGCGTTTGACTGAAGAGTACCAAGTGGCTGTCAAAGTTATTGCTAAAGCTGCTACATCAGAAAAAACGTGACCCGCATCTGCTAATAGGGACAAACTATGAGAATTAAGTGCAGCGATTAACTCTGCTACAAAAAAGCTGCTAAGCAGTACCAAAGCTATTTGTAAAAGTCGCACTTTGTTGTCAATTCTGGGAGTTTGATTTTCGCACAGTGCCAGATCCTTGACCTTTTCAGAGTGTAAATTGTCCCTAACTGGAAATATCATGCAGCAGTCCTTAAGCTTAAACTAGATTTTCAATTAAACATTAAATTAACTATCAATGACTTATAATATACCAACTCCGCACCAAGAACCGGAAAATCCGATCGCAAATTCCCCAAATCCTGAAATAAACCATCGTCCAATTAGCGACAATCACCCAAATACTTTGACAGGTGAATCTTTAATTGATTTGCGACTGTACAACCAGTCAAAGTTCGATCGCGGCCGGCCTGGTTGGCTAATTTTGCTGTGGTGGTTCGTGCAGGCGATCGCCTTTCCTCTCACTCCACACCCTTTTAACGGCATCAGAAGCGGCTTGCTGCGGTTATTTGGCGCGAAAATAGGTTTTGGCGTAATTATCCGCCCCACGGCTCGTTTTACCTATCCCTGGAAAATTGAAATCGGCGATTGCAGTTGGATCGGCGACGATGTTGTATTGTACAGTCTCGATCGAATTGCGATCGGCAAACACTGCGTTATTTCTCAAAAAAGTTACCTTTGCACCGGCACCCACGATTCCCAAGACCCAGCCTTCGGCTTAATAACAGCACCTGTTATCATAAATAACGGCGTTTGGATTGCCGCCGACTGCTTCATTGGCCCCGGTGTCGAAATCGGTGCCAACGCTTTAATTGGAGCTCGCAGCAGCGTCTTTAAAAATATGCCTGCAGGCTTTGTTTGTATGGGAACACCCTGTCGTCCGCGCTACCTGCGAGAAATTAACCAAATTTCAAAAGAGACATTGCACCGGGAAACTAAGCAGCTTGACAAGCTTCCTGCCGAATAGGAATTTCAATGACGAATTCTATTCCCTTTTCTTCTGTAGGTTGGCAGTACAATCTGCCCCCATGCTTTTCAACGATAATTTGGTAACTGATAGATAACCCCAATCCAGTTCCCTTACCGATCGGTTTGGTGGTAAAAAAGGGATCAAATAGCTTTGGTTGTATGGTTTCGCAAACTCCTCTACCGTTGTCACTAATATGAATAGCCACCGAATCCTCGTCAATTACTTTTGTAGAAATCCAAATGCGGTTCGGGTTTTGTTTGATTTCTGCAAAGGAACGCTGCTGATTAGATTCATCCAAAGCATCAATGGCATTGGCAATAATATTCATGAACACTTGATTGAGTTGTCCGGCATGACATTCTACTGGTGGAAGCTGACCATAATTTTTGATTAGTTCAATCTCAGGATGCTCTGGTTTTGCTTTTAAACGATGATGCAGAATGGTCAGCGTACTATCAATTCCTTCATGAATATTTACTGCTTTCACGTCTGCCTCATCTAGGCGAGAAAAGATTCGCATAGACTTGACAATCTCTTGGATGCGCTCCGTTCCTAAGTTGATTGAGTTAAGAACTTTGATAAAATCTTCCTCTACAAATTCTAGTTCTATTTCATCCATTGCTGCTTGAATCCGAGGGGTGGGATTTACATAATCTTCTTGATAGAGATGTATAAGTTTTAGTAAGTTATGAGCGTACTCTTGGGCATAACCCAAATTGCCAGATATGAAATTTATCGGGTTATTTATTTCATGAGCAATCCCAGCCGCCATTTGCCCTAAGCCGGACATTTTCTCGCTTTGGATTAACTTAAGTTGCATTTGTTGTAAATTATCATAGGCTTGGCTGACTTCTAAAACTTTTTCCTCCAATAACGTATTTTTTTCTTCTAATTTTTCAGCTAGAATATGAAGCTTTAAATGCAGGTTAACGCGAGCTAATACTTCCTCTTGTTGGAAGGGTTTGGTAATATAATCTACAGCCCCAAGCTTAAAACCCTCAACTTTATTGGCCGTATCCGAGAGCGCCGTCATAAATATAATGGGAATCTGTTTAGTTTCTGGATTAGCCTGTAATCGACGACAGGTTTCAAATCCATCAATCTCTGGCATCATGACATCTAACAAGATGAGATCGGGGAGAGCATATTTGACGCGCTCTAGTGCCATTTTGCCAGATTTGGCAACCCGAACTTCAAATCCTGCCTGACTTAAGGCATCAGATAAAACACCCAAGTTAGCTGAATTGTCATCAACTATAAGAATCGTACTCTTTGGTTGAATTGCTGAATTCATAAACCTTACTTGTAGGACTGAATAAAAGTCAAAATCTCTTCGTCTTGAAAGTCTTTTGCCATTTGATACAATATTTGAGCAAAGGGAATGTATTTGGGATCTATTTCTTCAAGTAATGCCGCCTGCTTAACTATTTCTAGGAAATTTCCTTGCATAGCCAGCTCGTATAGTATTTCCATTTTTGTAGCAGGCGGGGCAATTAGCTCGTTGGTGTCTGAGGATCTCGCCAGTGGTTCTTCATTATCTTCATAAACCCATTCCAAATCAAGATACTGTTGCAATTTTTGTAGTAGTTCCGTGGCTTGGACAGGTTTGGGAATAAAAGTGTTGCCTCCTGCTTCTAAACTTCTGTATTGATCGGTTTCAAATACGCTGGCAGAAGAGACAATAATCACGATGTCTTTGAAGTTTTCCGATTCTCGAACCCGCTTAATTAGCTCGTAGCCATCTAGTTTGGGCATTAGTAAGTCGGTAACGATTAAATCTGGCTGCACCTCTATAATTTTTTCCCAGCCTTCCTGCCCATCGTTGGCTTCAGACACCTCAAAGCCGATCGGACTGAGCAAATTGCTAATTACCGAACGGTTAGCCCATTTGTCATCAATAACTACAATCTTAGGTTGGCGGTATTTGATGCCGATAATCTGCCCGCGATGGTCGATTTGAGATGTTTTTACCCATTCATCGGCTTGAGATAGATTGACATCAAACCAGAAAATACTGCCAACATTCATCTCACTTTGAACCTCAATGGTACTGCCCATTAGTTCTACAATCCTTTTGCTAATTGCCAGTCCCAATCCAGTCCCCTCTGTCTGCCGCCTGCGATCGCCTACCTGCTCGAAGGGCTGAAAGATAGCTTGGAGTTGATCTTGGGCAATGCCGGTACCGGTATCGCGTATCTCAAAGCGAATTTTTCCTTCGGTTGCAAAACTGACTATAAAAGTAACAGTGCCCTCATCCGTAAATTTAATAGCGTTGCTCAAAAGATTTATTAACACTTGTCGCAAGCGTTTTTCATCGGCACGAATACCGATCGGCAGTTCGGGGCTTGATGGAAAATGGAAGTTAATTCCCTTAATTTCAGCTCTGATGCGACACATTTCTGCGACACCTTGCAGGAACGCTGGGAAATGAAAATCGGTGGGCATGAGTTCCACTTTCTGTGCTTCAATCTTCGACAAATCGAGAATATCATTGATTAAGGTCAGTAAATGCGAACCGCACTGATAAATGATATCAATGCGCGATCGCTCTTCTTCTTTCAAGACTTTAGAACGCTGAAGAATCTGCGCGTATCCCATGATGCCATTAAGCGGAGTTCGCAACTCGTGGCTCATGTTGGCAAGGAATTCACTTTTAGCCCGACTAGCAGCTTCTGCGGCTTCCCTGGCTTTTGCCTGTACGATTTCTGTTTGTTTGCGATCGTGGATATCGATACAAGTGCCAACCCACTCCCGGAGGCTGCCATCTTCATTCAGAATGGGTACCCCTCTAACTTGAAAATAACGATAGTTTCCATCCGCTCCGCGGAGTCGATACTCTATGTCATACAGGCTTCTCGTTTGCGCTGCTTCCATCCAAACCTGAGCCGTTCGTTCGCCATCGTCCGGGTGAATTGCATCTAACCAGCCAAAACCAACCACCTCAGCTTCGGTTTGTCCGGTGTAAGCTCTCCAACTCGGTAGATCCGGGCATTTTCCTTCAGCATCCGCTGTCCAGACAATTTGGGACGTAGCAACTATTAGCGATCGATAGCGTTCTTCGCTTTGTTTTATAGCATCTTCCGCTTGTTTGCGATCGTGGATATCGGTGCAAGTGCCAACCCACTCCCGGACGTTGCCATCTTCATTCAGAATTGGCACCGCTCTAGCTTGAAAATAACGATAGTTTCCATCCGCTCCACGGATTTGATATTCTATCTCATACAGGCTTTTCGTTTGCACTGCTTCCATCCAAACCTGAGCCGTTCGTTCGCCATCGTCCGGGTGGATTGCGTCTAACCAGCCAAAACCCACCACCTCAGCCTCGGTTTGTCCGGTGTAAGCTCTCAGACTCGGTATATCCGGGCATCTTCCTTCAGCATCCGTTATCCAGACCATTTGGGACGTAGCAGCGATGAGCGATCGATAGCGTTCTTCGCTTTGTTTGATAGCATCTTCGGCTTGTTTGCGATCGGTAATGTCGGTATTAATTTCGAGTTGGGCACAAGGCTTTCCTTCTGCGTCGCGTTGTAATGTCCAGCGACTGGCGACAATAATATGCCGATCGTCACGGGTAGTGTGGTGCAGTTCTCCTTCCCAACTTCCGTGCTCGAAAAACTCTGGCAATAAGGTTTCTAATGGTTTAGGGAAGATGGTTTCTAAGAATGCGTGAATGTACTCCCCGGCTACTTCCGTTTTTGTCCCGTTATAGAGCTTTTCTGCACCTTGGTTCCAGTAGATGATGCGATCATCCATATCTCTAATAATGATACTATCGCTAGCTAAGTCCAGTATTTCTAGGGTTTGACGGAGTGTTTGCTCGACTTTTTTGCGATCGCTAATATCTCGTGTTGTGGCGATGATGCCGAGGATATTGCCATTAGCATCCCGCCAAGGAGCCTTTGTCGTGAAAAAGGTCGCGCTGGTTTCACCCTGAGAGACATCTTCCTCGTAAGTCTCAGTGATTCCTGCTGCCATGACTTGGCGATCTTTTGCCATAAGTTCACGAGCACTGTCAGCAGACATTAATTCTAAATCATCTTTGCCGATGATTTCTTCAATTGGCTTGCCTAAGAAGTTTGCCAAATTGGAGTTCATGGCAACATAACGCCCTTCCCGGTCTTTAACCACAATTATATCTGGCGTACTTTCCAGAATAGAGTTTAGCAGTGCGTTGCGTTCGCGCAGAGCTTCTTCAACTTGTTTGCGATCGGTAATATCTGTATTAGCTCCCACCCATTCCCGAATTGAACCATCCGCGTTCATAATTGGTACACCACGAGAACTCATGTAGCGATATTCCCCGTCATAGCGGCGCATACGTAATTCAACTTCATAGAACGATCGATTAGCAATAGCAGTTGACCATATACTAACAATACGAGCGTGATCGTCTGGGTGGAGCGTGTCTAGCCAGCCCCATCCTTTATACTCGTCAAATGTCTGTCCTGTAAATGCACTCCAAGTAGGTTGCTCGATCGCCATTTCGCCGTCTGCATTGCAGACCCAAATAATTTGAGCAGTGGCTTCCATCAAAGAACGAAATCGTTCTTCACTTTGTTTGAGGACTTCTTCTGCTTTTTGGCGATCGGTAATATCTGTATTAGCTCCAACCCATTCCCGAATTGAACCATCCGCGTTCAGAATTGGTACACCACGAGAACTCATGTAGCGATATTCCCCGTCATAGCGGCGCATACGGAATTCAACTTCATAGAGCGACGAGCGATTAGCAACAGCAGTTGACCAGGCAGTGACCATAGACGAGCGATCGTCTGGATGGATAGCGTTGATCCCACCCCCTCCCTTGTAATCATCAAATGTCTGTCCTGTAAATGCACTCCAAGTAGGTTGCTCGATCGCCATTTCGCCGTCTGCATTGGCGAGCCAAATAATTTGAGCGGTGGCTTCGATTAAAGAACGAAATCGTTCTTCACTTTGTTTGAGGACTTCTTCTGCTTTTTGGCGATCGCGCAGGGCAGCTTGTTGTTCGCGAATATCCCGCGCAACAGTCGAAATAAACTCGACTTCGCCCGCTGCGGTTTTGTGAACGATCAAAACCTGGGAGACTGGAATTTCTTCCCCATCCCGTGACAAAAATAGGATTTCACCAGTCCACCTACCCTCTCGCAAGGCGGTGGGAATTATTTCGTTGTGGAACTTTGCTTTTGCCGAGCGAGCTAATACAGAATCTATACTAAATGGCGATCGTGCTTCCTCTGGGGACATCCCCAGCAATTTCTGTCCGGCTTTGTTGAGGTAGACGCTATGCCCCGTAACATCCACAATTCCTACTAAGTCGGAAGTTGCTTCCAAAATTGCCGTCAGTCGTGCCTGCTTTTGTTCTGCCCGCTTGCGATCGCTAACTTCAATCACAATGCCACCAAGACCACAAACCCTGCCATTTTCATCCCGCAAAGGATAGTAAGATGCTTGCCAGTAGCGCAGGATGCCCGGTTCTTTCGGCGTTTCACCTACTAATTCACAGTCGAGAATGGGCTTGCCCGTATCCAGAATGCTTTGCAGAATTGGTTCCAGAGTCGGAGCCAATTCTGGCAGAACTTCACGCAGGGATCTACCAATATGGTCTGCCACACAAATGCCATTGGTATGGGCCATAACTTCGTTAATTTGGACGTAGCGAAGTTCGTGGTCTAAAATCAGCAGTCCGGCGTTGGCACCTGCAAAAAAAGCGTCGAAGCGATCCTGTGGCAATATCTGTGCTGTTGTGCTCTCTTGCTGTGGCGGTTGGTTTTTATCTGGCGGCAATTTGCTCATATTAAATCGTGCTTTTCAGCTATAATTCTAGAACTTCTTTCCAATTGTGCGATCGCAAGGTTTTCGTTGCCTGCTATTTGGGTACTGAAAAAAACGTTCAGTAGGGCGACCATTAGGTTTTCAATCGGGGATATATTGTATCCCTTGCAACACTATTTTCGTTAATTCTTCGGATGTATCGCCCAGCAGTTCTATTCTTCATCAATTCTATTGCTAATCAACCCTATCGGTAGAACATTGGTGACAACATAAGCTAGGGAAGCATTTGTCAATCAGCAATTATGCTTAGCATTTACTCAGGTTTTTGGTGGAAAATTGGCGATTTGGGCGATCGAGCAATCATGTCTCGCACCATATTTATTTCCACCCACCCCCAAATCGCCAATTTTCACTCCTGAATAAGCCGTATTTTCAGTAATTTTACTGATTGACAAATGCAATTAAGTGATAGATTGTCCCCATCTCGGTAGAATGCCAAGTATTCTTGGAACGTTATCAATTTTAGCTAGATTGATTAAATTTTAACTTAGATACTCTTAGATATACACAAGACGGACTCAACTTTTACAGTAATAGTAATATTTATCCCACCAGTTCAACTCATTATTATAAGATTCGGATATTTAACTTGTCCACTTAAACAGTCATTCCATAATCCCAGCTTCATTTTATAACATAAAGTCAACAAAAAATTAGCCAACAGTATGATAAAATCTCAGATAGTTAACCTTGACTAAAGTTAGTAGGGAGATTGGCATTAATAATATATAATTAGGCTATTTGGGAAAAGTGGCACACCGCAGGCATAGGAATCAAATATATCCTAGAAATTGGTAACACGGATAACTGCCTAGTATGAGTAACCACAGATATATGTCACCAATTCAGTTTTTTACCACAAAAATAGGTCAAAAATTTGTAATAACGAGTTCAAGATTTTATTGCCAGACGGGCAACTAACAACTTTATTTCTTACTGCCAACGGCTTAAAAATGGAAACACAAACAAAATCATTTCCTGAAGTCAACTTGAACGAAATTCCAGAAGACTTATTAACACAACTCTCCCAACTGTTCACAGCAACCCTATTTAAAATAGGTGATAATCCTGTATCGATGCAGTCACTTGTGGAACTGATTGTATTGTTCATGGGTATCCTGATCGTAGCCCGCTCTTTTACCAATTTCCTTAAAGAACGCTTGCTAGTTAAGTTGGGAATTGACGAGGGAAACCGGGAAGCAATCGCCGTAATTTTGCGATACTTAATAGTCGCTTTTGGAGTGATATTCGCCATCCAAAGCATCGGCGTTAACCTTGCTTCTTTGGCAGTAGTTGCAGGGGGATTGGGAGTCGGAATTGGCTTCGGAATCCAGGATTTAACAACTAATTTTGTCAGCGGCTTAACGCTGCTTTTAGACAGACCGGTGAAAGTCGGAGACTTTGTGGAATTAGAAGGATTGATGGGAATCGTCAAAAAAATCACGATTCGCTCGACCATCGTCCAAACCACTGATGACTCCAGCGTTATAGTTCCAAACAGCACTATAATTAGCAACAAAATTGTTAACTGGAGTTACGAAAGCTCGTTACTTTGTCTGCGACTATCCATAGAAGTAGCCGAGGATAGCGACCCGCTATTAGTGACAGAAACTCTATTAAATATTGCTTACGCCGAAGCGGGAGTTTTGTACGAACCGACTCCGAAAGTATTGTTTGTTGAGTTTGGCGAGGATAGTTTTAAATTTGAGCTTTTAGTTTGGACAGACAAACCCGTCGAAAGAGAATTTATTAAAAGTTCTTTGAATTTTGCCATTCAGTACAATTTTCGCCAGCAGGGAATTGACTTTCCTTTCAATAACAGAGACTTGTATTTGCGAAATCCCGAAGTTTTATTGTCGCTGTTCGATCCAAATAAAACAGCAATCTCCACCGCTGAAAATCCCCCTAAAAACGATCGGAAATCTCCGGTTTCGGTAGGAGAAGAAGTCAAAACGCAATTGTCCCTTAGTTCTTTGCTGCGAAAGGTAGAATATTTTGAACATCTGACGGATTTAGAATTGCGGCAATTGATTGAAGTGGGATACCGCCAACGGCTGCAACCACAAGAATTTTTATTTCACGAAAACGATCCGGGAGATGCTTTTTATTTGATTCTTTCAGGTTCGGTGGAAGTTTTTGTGGAAGCTATTGACAAACACTTGAATTATCTCAGTGTAGGTCAGTTTTTGGGGGAACTTTCTTTGATGTTGGGAATCCCCAGAACTGCTTCGGTGAGAGCTTTGGAAGAAACTATTTTATTTGGCATCAATAAGGAAGGTTTCCAGAAAGTTTTAACTGAAAGACCGGATTTATACGAACAGATTATTGAGGAGATAGTCAAGCACAAAGAAGAGTTAAGCGAGAGACAGCAACTGTTGCGAGAGATGCAATTGGTAGAAGCATCGGAAGAAGATGATGATGAAAATCCTGTAGAGTGGGTGAGAAAACGGCTGAAAGATTTATTTGGTGTTGAAGCAAAAGATGGCTAAATCAACAGCGTGCAATTATGTTAGGGTTTGCTGAATAATCGATCGCAAACCAATCACAGGAGCGATCGATATATTCAAGCTTGGTTAATATAAGTTCT
>NZ_JAUBTX010000017.1:0-110573 GCF_036705185.1 Microcoleus sp. B4-D4
CGTGAGGCTATGAATGCCCATTCTTGTGACTTGGCTATGCCTGAGCTCATTCCCATTCTTCAGACCTGAATCCTTACATTATCAGTAATTGAGCGGACATGATATAGCCTTTCTCAGAAAGATGAGGCATAGGGCATAGGGCATAGGGCATAGGGCATAGGGCATAGGGCATAGGGCATAGCTCACTTTTGTGAGAACCGCTATATGACTTTCAACTACTGCCAACTGACTCCCAACTAATGACTAATGACTAATGACTAATGACTACTGCCAACTGCCAACTACCAACTACCAACTGCCAACTACCAAATGCCAACTGCCAACTACCAACTGCCAACTACCAACTGCCAACTACCAACTGCCAACTGCCAACTACCAACTACCAACTGCCAACTACCAACTACCAACTGCCAACTGCCAACTACCAACTACCAACTGCCAACTGCCAACTGTTTTCAAGCCTGCATCACCACCCGTTCCGGGAGACTGACAATAAAAGTTGAGCCTTTCCCGTCCTCGCTTTCAACGCTAATTTCGCCGCCCAAAATTTGACACAAGCGCTGGCTAATTGTCAATCCCAAACCCGTGCCTCCATACTTCTTGGTAGTCGAAGCATCAGCTTGAGTAAAAGGCTTGAATATCTGATCTAATTGCTCATTGGTCATGCCAATGCCTGTATCTCTGACTCGAAAAATCAAAACTTGAGAACTGTAGTTTGAACCAGAGTTAAAATCTTTATTTTTCTTTCTTTTCGTCTGTTTAACTTTTCCATTTTGAATTCTTTCGACCTCGATAGTAATAACCCCTTTTTCAGTAAATTTGGCAGCGTTGCTGAGCAAGTTTAGGAGAATTTGCCGCACTTTAGGTTGGTCGGCGTACATTGTGCCGAGTTCGCCTTGGGTTTTCAGCGCTAAAGCATTGCCTTTTTTCTCTACTAGCGGTTGAGCCGTAGTCATCACTTCTTCAATCATTGTCGCTACGTCGAAGTTTTCCAAATAAAGCGTGACGTGGCCGGCTTCTATTTTGGAAATGTCGAGGATGTCGCTGATCATGTCGAGCAAATGTTTGCCTGCGGTTTGAATTTTTTCTAAGTCTGGGAGAAAGTCTTCAGAACCGGAATCTTGAGCATCTTCTTGCAGCATTTCGCTGTAGTTGATGATGGCGTTGAGGGGGGTGCGGAGTTCGTGGCTCATGTTGGCTAGAAATGCACTTTTTGAGCGGTTGGCAGCTTCGGCTGCTACTTTTGCTTCGTGCAAGTCTTCTGTGTATTCCGCTACTCTTTGGATCAGTTCGTTGAGCGAAGTTGCTAGCATTCCCACTTCGTCGGAAGTGGTAACTGGTACTTGCAAGTCAAAGTTCGATTCTTCTGTCACTCGCTGAGCGATGAGGGTAGTGGCTTCTAAGGGACGGGCGATCGCCCTGCTGGTGTATGCTGCAAGTATCGCTGCGATCGCCGCCGATAGGAACAGAGAAACTACGAGAATAAGGGTTCCGAGTTTTTCTGCTTTCTCGTAAGTTCTAAACGCCTCGTCTGCTTTATTGCCAAAAGTGTCAGCGAGTTTGGCTGAATCCTCGGAAAACTGTGCGAGTTTCAAAGCGGTTTCGCCATCCACAAACTTGTTCAAGTTCCGCCCGAAAGCCTGCCGCTGCTGCGGATTCAAAGCTGATACTTTCGCAGTCGCCAACAATTTTTGTACTTGTTGAAAATATGATTCTACCGTCTTGCCGTTGACTCTAGCGAACTGTTGCAACAGTTGGTAGTCTTTGGCAATCTCAGGATTTTTTGTCGGCTGCATGGTTTGCAGTTGTTCTAGGATGCCGCTCATCTGAGCAACGCGGGCGAGGAATTCCGATCGCTGGCGATCGAAAATTTCCGGTTTGTTCACCAGACTCGCCAGCTCTTTCTGGTGAATTCTGACTTCCTGCACCGTATTATTAAGATTAGTTAGGATTTCGGCTTTATCTCGGTCGATCGCCAGTTTTTCTCTAACTTGCTGTTTGTGATAGGATTCTACTCCCCGTCCCGCCACAGCACCCAAAATCGCAATACCAATGACCAAGGCGTATCCGCAGCCGATTTTCTGCCTGATACCCAAGCGGCCCAACAGACTTTTAAACCCTATTTGAGGAGCGTTTTTCAGTTGATTTTTCAAGGCTAAGGTTAAAGACATGGGGAATTTACTCGTCACCCTCAGAGGCACTATCTATATTCTAATTGATGCCTGCGTGAGGGTAAATAAAGTTATGACTTTCAACCGGAATTCGGCAGCTATGGGGTCTTTGCAGGGTTCCACAGCTCGATCGGCTTGACAGTTTGCAGCAGTTATGGTTTAGCAACTATAGCGGTTCTCAAGTGACTGAGGAATTGATCGATTAATCTAAAATTCCTCAATTCCCCAATTTTTCAATCTCAAATCTGTACCAGTACCCGATCGATCCGATACTGGGCTATATAAAAAGCGAGTTATAAGTTGCAAGTTAGCAGTTAAATTCGCGATCGAACACTCCACTCTACTCGCAACCCACAACTTATCGCTGTTCCTCTACTGACAAAGTTTAAATTGTGCTATTTGAGCAGGAATTTTTGAAGCATTAGGTACGCTAGCAGAGGCAGGAACGAAGATTCCCATGCCGAAACTGCAACCCTCTGCAGTCGTGCATTCTCCAGGCTTAGCAGTGATTTGATATTCGCCTTGGGATGGCGGAGTAAAAGAAATTGACGCCAGTTCGCCTGTCTTTTGACTCGAACCGATTTCTTGACCGTTCGCATCCCTGAGAGTTAGGTTTAAATCCTGGCAATTTCCATCGCAAGTCGCAACAAAAGTATACTCAGTATCGGGATGCAGCGTGGCTCTAAACGGAGACGAAACTTGCTTGCGAACTTGGCCGAACAATGGCACAAATACTAATTTTTGACCGTTGCTAGAGCGCTGGTCAAATTCTGTTTTTAAGCGACAAACAACCGTTTTTTGGCTTTCGGTCAGTTCTTGAGCGATCGCACTTCCTATAATTGCAGTACCGAGAAGCAAGGAAATGCCCGAAATAACCAGATTTTTGATTTTCATTGATGTTCCCTAAAGTGAATTTTTGGGTGATTGCAATAGACCGCTTTTGGTTGCTGTTTATTGAGTTATCTGGAGCCTATCACATATATTGGGAATTGGGAATTGGGAATTGGGAATTGGGAATTGGGAATTGGAAATGGGGAATTGGGAATTGGGAATTGTTGGCTGTTGACTGTTGACTGTTGACTGTTGGCTGTTGGCTGTTAGCTGTTGACTGTTAGCTGTTGACTGTTAGCTGTTGACTGTTAGCTGTTGACTGTTAGCTGTTGACTGTTGACTGTTGACTAACAAATAACAATTAACAAATAACAAATAACAAATAACAACTAACAACTAACAAATAACAACTAACAACTAACAAATAACAAATAACAATTAACAACTAACAACTAACAACTGCCAACTAACAACTGCCAACTGCCAACTGCCAACTGCCAACTGCCAACTGCCAACTGCCAACTGCCAACTGCCAACTGCCAACTGCCTAAATCATTTCTTCCGAAAATTCCAAGCGGGAACAAACTTAGAATCTCCCCAAACGCCGCGGCGATTTTTCTTGGCTTCGGCTTCCGCTTGTTCCACAATACTTGCACTAGGACAGTTTTTTAAGTAAGGACGGTAAACCATTGCTAATCCTTCGCGCAGCAAAACTTCTTGGGCAAATGTGCCGTTTGGTAAGCGAACTTCGCTAATTTTGCGGCCGTAGCGATCGGTATCGGTGACGGTCAAAATAACGCGCCCTCCCCCTTTCTTGACTAGCTGCTGCATTCTTTGCTCGGCTAGATTTCCCCACTTAAACTGATTCTTATCTGCTGCTTTTTTGCTATTTTTTTCAGCGTTCGTATGGGCAATTTCCGGTGCGTCTATGCAGGCAAAACGCACTTTGATATCCTTCCCGGCGCTATCGCTGGCGACAAGGGTGTCGCCGTCGCTGACTCGTTTCACAGCATAATTGTTGGGCGGTAGCTTTTGCGGACAACCGGAGAGCAGGAACAGCAGAAAAAGTGCACTCAAGCTGGTGATTTTAGGAGAAAGGGTGATTTTGGTTGGGTTCATATTTCTGTCTGTTTATTTAGTTTCCATCCAATTTTGCCCCGCGTGGATGTCAACTACCAGCGGTACGCTGAGGGGCAGAGCATTTTCCATTGCTGTTCTAATTTTTGGCTGCAATTCTTCCCATTCATCGGGAGGTACTTCAAAGATTAATTCGTCGTGAACTTGCAATAACAGCCGCGCTTGATAGTTGGGCAAAATTTTGTGTACCTCAATCATGGCAAGTTTAATGATATCAGCACTGGAGCCTTGAATCGGTGCGTTGGCTGCTGCCCGCAAAGATTGGGCGTCATCTCTGCTGAGAGACTTAAGTTGATCTGAGCGAATGTCTTCGGGATTGCTGTCTTGTAAGCGGCGGAGGCTGCCATTTTTGTCGAAGTTGAGATAGCGGCGGCGGCCGAGAATTGTGGAAACGTAGCCTAGGGCGATCGCCTCTTTTTTTACTTTCTCCAAATATTCAAAAACCTTACTGTAACGCTCGTTAAATCGTTCAATAAACTTTTTCCCGTCTGCCGAAGACTTGCCCATCGATCGCCCAAACTTAATCGCCCCCATACCATAGATGACCCCAAAATTAATCGTTTTCCCAAACCGTCTTTCATCCGGCGTTACTTCCTCTTTTTCAAACAGCAGTTGAGCCGTCACCGTATGCACATCTCGGTTATTTTGGTAAGCTTCAATCAACACCGGTTCTTGACTCAAATGAGCCAAAATTCGCAGTTCAATTTGAGAATAGTCAGCCGACACCATCAGCCAACCAGACTCCGGTAAAAAAGCCTTGCGAATTTGCCGCGAAAACTCGGTGCGGATGGGAATATTTTGTAAATTGGGATTGGAAGAAGAAAGCCGGCCCGTACCAGTTGCAGCTTGGTTAAAATCTGTATGTACTCGCCCGGTATCCCCACGCACTAACTGCGGCAAAGCATCGACATAGGTTGATTTTAATTTGGATAATGTTCGGTACTCTAATAAATCGTCTACAATCGGGTGGTCTCCTTGCAATTTATCCAAAACAGCGGCATCTGTAGAGTATCCCGTCTTTGTTTTGCGAGACTTTTTCTGAAACTGTTCGGGGATTTTTTCTAACAAGATTTCGCTTAATTGTTTGGGCGAACCTAAATTAAACTTTCTCCCCGCTGCTTCATAGGTATTTTCTTCAAGTTTGGCTAATTTTATTTCTAGCTCTTGCGAGAGGGTATTGAGATAAGCTGAATTAATGCGAATTCCGCAGTATTCCATTTCAGCTAAAACTGGCTCTAAAGGCTGTTCTACTTTCAGCAGTAAATCCTGCAATGACTTTCCGGGAAAGCTACCTTCATCAGCTTTATCCAATTCTGCTCTAAGTTTACTTACTAACCCAAATGTGGTATGAACATCCATACCGCAGTAGTCAGCTACTTTGACAATGCTGATGTCAGCAATTGTTTTGTTTTTCGGTACTAATTCCTTGTAGCTTTCTGCGACAATGCCTAAGTAGTGCCTTGACAATTCGCTGAGACTGTGACTGGTTTCTGGGTTGAGTACGTAACTGGCTAGCATGGTGTCAAATACGACTCCAGCGAGTTTGATTCCTTGACAGCGCAGGATCAGGCGATCGAATTTAGCATTTTGCAGCGCCTTGGGATAATTTTCGCTTTCCAAAATCGGACGCAAAGCATTTAAAGCCGTGGCTTTGTCCAAATTTTTACCCGTTTTGTGTCCCGTGGGAATGTAAGCGACATCCTCTTCACCGGTTCCCCAACAGCAGCCAATTCCGACTAATTCGGCATCTCGCGGTTCGAGGGCGGTGGTTTCGGTATCCCACGCCACGGGCGAGTTTTTGTCGGTGTGGGTTTCTAGCAGTTGGACTAATTCGTTTAACTGTTCTATTGTTTGAATGATTCGGGGTTGGATTGGGAGTTGGTTTGCTTGCTGGGCAGCTAGGGTATCTTTGTGAGTCCAAAACCACAATTCATCTGCTTCTGAACTTTCTCCAGTTTGAGGTGACTTATCTATTGTGGGGTTGGCATCTTTCCCCCCCTGTTCCAATGGCTCTTTTACACCGTCCAATTGCTGTTCTAGGGTGTTTTCCGACGAGGCAGAGCCTCTGGATATGCGTTCCCGGGCAGAGCCGGGGAACGAGGTTTCTTCTTGTGGTTTTTCCTTCTCTTCAATGCCACCAAAACGCTTTTGAATTTGTTTAACTTTGGTTAAAAACGTTTTGAATTCCAACTTTTCCAGCATGGGAATCAAGGCTGATTCATCAAAACCTATAAGCTGGCAATCTTCTAAGTTGATTTCTAAGGGAACGTCTTGGACAATTGTCGCCATGCGCTGAGAATGATAGGCTGATTCTTTGCCTTCTTCTAGCTTTTTCTTGGTTGCGTTTTTAATCTGATCGATGGCTGCATAAATACCGTCGAGGGTGTTGTAAGCTTCTAGTAATTGCAGCGCGGTTTTGTCGCCGATGCCTCTGACTCCGGGAATGTTGTCGGATTTGTCGCCGCAGAGGGCTTTGTAATCTATTACTTGTTCGGGCCAAATACCGAGTTTTTCTTTAACTTGTTCGGGGCCGTATTCTTGAGATTTGCCTTTTCCCGATCGCCTGAGCTCGTCGGTACTCAAATACAAGACGCTGATATTTTTGTCGGTTTCTACTAATTGAAACAAATCTCGATCGCCCGTGAGGATTTTAACCGCATAACCGGCGGCGCTGGCTTTGTTGGCTAAAGTTCCTAAAACATCGTCAGCTTCGTAGCCCTCAGCGGTGACTGCTGGCAAATTGAGATAGGTGAGGAGTTCTTGCAGGTTTTTGAGATCGGGAATAAAATCTTCGGGGGTTTCGGGACGACCTGCTTTGTAAGTTTCGTCTGCTTCGTGGCGAAAAGTGGGCGTGGCGAGGTCAAAGGCGATCGCCATGTACTGGGGATCGTGGGCGGCCATAACTTCCAGCAGCGACTTGAGAAAGCCAAAACAGACGCTGGTGGGAATGCCTGTGGTCGTTCGCAAGCCTCCGTCTCGACTTTTGGCGAAGGCGAAGTAGGAACGAAAGGCCAGGGAGTGGCCGTCAACTAAGATGAAGGTGGGAGCTTGATTTGCCGACACTGACACAGATTGCGATCGCACGAAAGTATTTTCTCATTGTAGCCAGTTGTGATGCCTGTTTCAAAACCGAACGCAACCGCAAAAAAGCTCTAAACCCTTATAAAATCAGTCAGTCGATTTGAAATTTTCGATTTTCGATTTTCGATTTACTTGCAGCGCAGTGATTCACCGGAGCCCGAAGTGGAGTCTAAAATTTTAATTTTATCCGAAAAACCGGGTTTTCTGCGTAATATCATGTCCCCTCGATTGACCGATATCGCGATTGGTTCGTAGTGCGGACACCAAGACGCACGCGCGATCCATTTTTGTCATGGTGGTAATCGATCGGACATGGTATAAGTCCTAAATCTACAATCGACTGACTCTCGATCGCGATCGGCTGATTGTGCAGCTTGCCTGAGAATGCTAAAAGATAAGAAGTATGATTCCTTACGGGATAGCTTCGCACGCGCGTAAATTTACCAATACCTGCCGATCGAAGCCTATGGCTGACATTAATCGATGCTACGAAATCCTCGAAATTGAGCCTGGAGCTTCCTTAGAAGAAATTAAACGCTCTTACAGGGATTTAGCGTTTGTGTGGCATCCCGATCGGTTGCCCCCTGGCGATCGCCTGCAACAAAAAGCTGAACAAAGATTAATAGAAATTAATCAAGCTTACGAAGAGTTGGTGTTGTTTCTCAGTCAGCCGGAATCGAAGTCGATCGACAAACCGTTTCAGCAGCCACAGCCTGCGCCACCCCCAGCGCCGCCGGAAAAGCCGCTGAGAAGGCGTTCGGGAAAATCAGCCGGCAGGCACGGTTCCCAGCGCCGTCAAACCCGCCCCAAAGCCTCATCCCAAAAAGTTTCAACTCCAAACAACTCTTTAAGCAAGAAACAATTTACCACTAAAAATAGACAAACCGAGCGGGGAAGAAGGCCTTCGGGGCGCAGCGCGGCGAGGAAAGCGCGGCGAGTTCAAAACAGTCTAAAGCTTACCCCGAAAAGGAAAAAAGAGTTTCCGACTCAATACTCCAAACCGCAGCCATCTCAAAACTATTTAACTTTCCCTTGGGGCCCACTGGCGATCGGCGTGGCGAGTTACGCTGTGACGGGCTGCATTTTGACAAAATCTCAGGCCCCGCTGTGGATGTCGGCTTTAATCTGGGGTGCGGATTGGCTGTGGGCTGCGATTTTGCTGGCGGAGGGCTCGGCTACGCCTAAAGTGTGGCTGGCGGCGCTGGTTTTGGCTGGGGCGGTGGGGGGGTCGATCGCCGGTTTTCAGGCTGGAGGAATGGTAACGGGGGCTGTCTGGGCGGTGGTTGGGGCGGGTTTGGGGGCGATCGCCAGTTCTGAGGCAGAGTCTCGGGCCGTGGCTTTAGTTGTGGGGGCTGCGGGAGTGGCGACAGTGTTGGGGTTGATGGCTGGAATCGGCACGGATGCTGGGGATTGGCACCAGGTGTTGGCGGCTGCGGTGGGTTGGGGGATTGCGGGCTTGACGTGCGGGCTGGTGGCGGAAGTCGCGATGAATTCCCGAAGTCCGATCGGACTTGGAGGTGCGATCGGGCTGGGGATTGGGGCGTGGGCGGGGGTTTTGGCTGGGGAGGGTTCCGGGGCTTTGACGCAAGCCTTAGAGATTGCTGGATCTAAGAGTGTTTATGGGGCTTGGGCTGCGATCGGGATTGTGGCTGGAGTTGTGGCGCGGATGGTAGTGGGCGAAAGGTCGATCGCCACTGGGCGCGGGATCTACACATTTATCCTGTTAGTTGCTACTTCCGGTTTCGGGCTGTGGCTGGGAAAGTGGCTGGTTGGTCGATCGCATTTTTTGAATTAATCATTTACTAGATTTTTGATGGTAGTATTCAGAAGCCAGTCGGTTTTCAAACAACCACTGTTTGCTTTCAGGGGAATCATCCAGCCAGCGATCGATCAATTCGGCCCATTTGACAGGCAAGCGCAACTCATGCCAGGTTGAGTGAGATCGGGTTTTATTCCAATTTCTTTGAACAATAAAGATGAAGTAATGCCGTAAGTCCCAACCCATTCTATTTGCTTGTTATTCAAAAAATTGGCCAGGAAATAGTTGCGCCACTTATCGCGCCAACTTTTTGTTGCAATAGATTCGGCAAATACAGCGATGGTTCTAATTTGATTTTCAATTGCAAAATTAAAAATGTCGGGAATAACCGTCCGTATGACTAAATGAGTCGGATTTTGCTCGGCAATTAATTCGATCAATTTTTTGGAATCAACTTTGTAATTAAATCCGCAACCGATCGCCCGCACGCCGTTTTCTAGAACCCGATCGTTAAATTCTGGTGTCATGCAGCAAATAACCGTTACTGACTCAGCCTCCGGTCGTTTTGCCATCTCAGTAACGGCATCAACAGAATATTTTTGAGCGTAGTATGTTTCGCTTCCCCCTTGGGCCAGATGCTGAAAGGTTTTTGCGTAATCGCCGGCATACTGAACTATGACTAAGCGCATTTTCCTAAACTCTGGTTGTGTCGTATTTAATAGAACCTACGGTGCAAAAGATTTGTAATTTGGTTATGTTGACGGTTTGATATACCCCCAGAACCGCACTGTGAATTTTCTTTTGCCTCCGTCCTATTATAAAGAGTTTCGGCAACAGGCACATCAATAGATAGCAGTCGCACTCGCTTTATATCGGGGGTTTCAGGCTAATTTTATCTGGATTTTTCTGAGAGGGTGTAGAAGTAGGATGCGGAAATTAATTCCGACTCAGTAAGCAAAAATAGTGTCCCCTGCAATTTGATGTCCGAAGTTGCTGCGATCGCTTGCGGCACTTACTTCGCAGATTGGAGGGGATGCCTGCTTTCTTTGCCTGTAAAATTCACAAACCTTGACCATCTTTGGTTTGAGGGCGCTCAGTAAGCCAAAGTTGCTAAAGTTTCTCGTAGATAGGATCGCACCTGTTGATCGATGCTGGCATTTTTCTGCTTGCTCTCAAAATTGAGTTCTAGCTGCCAGCGTTGAAATCCTGAACTTGCGCCGATCGCAGATTTGAGACTGCCCCAGATTTCAGAATCTTCGCACAGCTCGATCGGCTCTGCTGCTTGAGGTTGTTGTGCGATCGGTGAATAATTCGCCATATTGTTATACCTCTGTTTTAATCCCCTGTAGGGATTGAAAGCTTACTTTGACTTTCTCTATTATAGATTCTTCTCTGGAAATAGCCAACCTAAAATATCTATAATCTGTGATTTAAAATTAAATATTAAAATTATTAATAATCTCAATCAGAACAGAGCCATTACTTATTTTTTTTTACAGCATACATCTGTCGAAAGTAAAGTAGCTTAAATTACAATTATTTCGAGTTTAATTTTTCATTTCACTTTTCGATCGACTGTTGGGGTAGGGAGGTAACGCCGTTGGTGTCAGAAAGTTGTGGGTTGACAATACTGTCGGCTGGCGAATTCCCAATTGTCGGTGGCGGATTGCTTGACTCTCCGGGTGCAGCTTCCGCGACAGTTATCTCGCCCGCAAAAGTTGGCAAAAGTCGATTGACTTGCCAAAGTGCGATCGTAAAATCATGCTTAATTTTTTGTAAAAAATAAGGCTTTGTCGCTGCAAATTGAGATTCCGGCGTCAGCAAAACCGCCATCACACTAGCAGACACCTGCAAAAACAAATTGCTAGCTAAAAAAGCAGAACCAGCCAACAACAATCCAGCCCACCGCCAGGAAGGAGGAAACGGAGCCACGCCAGCAGCGAGGGGAGCCAATCGGTAGAGATGCCACAAAATTATTGCCAACAAAACAGCGACAAAAAGAGCCACTACTTTATTTAATTTAGTTTTAAATCGAGTCAGAATCTGCTGCTGCAAATCAGTTAACTTGTCCGGTTTCACAGCCACTACTAAAATACTAAAAATATAAAAAGGGCGGAACCACTGCATCCACAGCACCGGAACAATACCTGCTACAGCCACTAAAAACACTTCTAACCACACAGGAATCGCGGGAGAACCCACTGCGAGTCCCAGCAAACACAGTCCCAGGAAGATCGGCAGTGCAGCCGCCCCAGAAAGGTGAATCCATAAAAAAGGCTCTGACCAAAAAGAACGCACTTTAATTAATTATTGGTTATGAATTATGAGTTTTCAATTTTGAGTTTTTACAATCTTGGATGCACTCTTCCCCCTGAAAATCTGTTGCGAGGAGTACATATCTAGCGGTCAAACCGAGGATTTTTAAAATCAATCCGGTTACTTTTTGTAAGTCTTATTTGAGTGGGTGAATTTTAAATTTTGAGTTAAAAACCAAACTTGTGAGTGAATAGTAGACTTCTTGGACTGATTCACAAACGTATTTTGAAATGAATCTGCGTTGATCTGTGTTTATCCCAATAGCATCTGCGGTCGATCGGCTCGCATTAAAGATTTATGCCAGAAATCTAGTTTTCGAGTATTGAGTTGAAAAGAGTAGTTTCGAGCGATCGGCAATTTAGTTACCTGCACTCAAAACTTCTCTTCCAACTCAATACTCACCACTCAAAACTATTGAGATAGAGTCCGGCGCTTAGTAACCATGCGGTAGGCTTCAATAATATCGCCTTCGGCCCAGTCGCTAAAGCCGCTCAAGGAAATGCCGCATTCGTAGCCAGTATTGACTTCCTTAGCATCTTCCTTCATCCGCTTGAGCGAGTCGAGGATACCTTCGTAAACGATATTGTTGCCCCGGCGTACCCGCACCTTACAGTTGCGGATGACCTTGCCTTCGAGTACGTAACAGCCAGCGACAGCCCCACGACCGATCGCAAAGACAGCGCGCACTTCCACCTTACCCAGAGGTTCTTCCACCAGTTCTGGTTCCAGCAGACCTTCCATCGCCCCTTGAATATCATCCAAGAGGTTATAGATGATGCTGTATTCCCGCACGTCTACGCCCGCTTGGTCGGCCGCTTGGCGAGCGCCGGTGGCGAGAGTAGTATTGAACCCGATAATTACAGCATTACTGGCTGCAGCGAGGTCAATATCCGTTTCTGTGATTTCGCCAGGAGCAGACAGCAGCAGTCGGAGTTGAACTTCTTTTTGAGGAAGTTCAGTCAGAGAGCCGACAATTGCTTCGAGGGAGCCTTGGACATCTGCCTTCAAGATCAAGTTGAGTTCCTTGAGAACGCCTTCCTTAGCTTGTTGAGAGAAGCCGCTGAGGCTGATCCGGCCACCTTGGAGCAGGCGAGAATCTCGTTGGAAGGTAGCTCTTCCGCTGGCGATCGCCGCTGCTTCTTTTTCGTTTCCGAACACATCAAACTCGTCTCCGGCGCGAGGTACATCCCGCAGCCCCAGCACTTCCACCGCGAAGGATGGACTTGCTTGGTCTACGCGATCGCCGCGATCGTCGATCATTGCCCGCACCTTACCCAGAGCCGAGCCTGCGACCACAATATCGCCCACTCGCAGAGTGCCGTTCTGCACCAGCAGGGTTGCCACAGGCCCCCTTGCCTTATCGAGGTGAGCTTCAATCACAGTACCCTTAGCAGCGCGGTTCGGGTTAGCGTTGAGGTCTTCCATTTCCGCGACTGTCAGAATCATTTCCAACAGCGTATCCAGGTTTTCCCCCTTAATCGCGCTGACCGGAACCATCGTAATATCGCCGCCCCAGTCATCTGCGACCAAGCCGTACTCAGTCAGCTCTTGCTTCACCCGTTCCGGCTGAGCGCCCTCCTTGTCTACTTTATTAATAGCCACGACAATTGGCACTTTCGCCGCTTTCGCGTGGCTGATCGCTTCAATTGTCTGGGGACGCACGCCATCGTCCGCCGCCACCACCAAGATAGCGATGTCCGTAACCCGCGTTCCCCGAGCCCGCATTGCTGTAAAGGCTTCGTGACCGGGCGTATCCAAAAACACCACCTGCTGGCTCTTGCCTTCGTGTACCACATCTACGTGATAAGCACCGATGTGCTGGGTAATACCCCCAGCTTCTCCTTGAGCAACCTTAGTTTTGCGGATCGAGTCGAGCAAGGTAGTTTTACCGTGATCGACGTGGCCCATAATCGTTACTACTGGTGGACGGCGTTGGAGGTATTCCATATCCGTTGCGTCCAGCATATCGATCAATTTGGTACCTGGGGCTACTTTTTCTGGAGTTTCTACCTCTACGCCCATCTCTTCAGCCACCATTCTCACCGCTGCCATGTCCAGGGTTTCGGTAATGTTGACCGCAATACCTTTAGAGAACAGCCGCTTAATGATTTCGGTTTCGGGAACTGCCAAAGTAATTGCTAGTTCTTGAACCGTCATCGGTCTGCTCAGCATCAGTGTTTCAGGACGTTCAACCTTAGCTTCGGCTGTTTTGCCCCGGCTGCCGCGTCCGCCTGAAGAACCAGACGAGCTTTTATCGTGAGAAGGGCCCGGTCTTTTGTTTTTGCCACTGCTTCCGGGTGCGCCCGGAGTTGGTGTTGACTTGGGTGCTGCTTGTGACTTCGCCTTAGCTGGGCGGGCTAGGGACAGGCTGACGGTGACTGGCGCTGGCATATCCAAGCCATTTTCTAAGTCATCGTCATCCTCGTCAATTGGTTTGAGGCGAGAACGTGCCTGCTTGACCTTTTTGGCAGCTTTGGCAGCATCTGAGTTTTCGTCATCATCTTCTTCCCAAATGACCGATGTCTTTTTGGCTGGACGAGGGAGAGTTGGCTTGGGAAGGAGAAGAGTATCCAGCGGCGTATTATCTTCATCATTGTCATCAGTGTCATCCCCTGCGGCTCCGGTGTCACCACCTCGGCTTCGGAGCCCTCCTGCTGACGTTACGGGCGCTAGGCTCCGGCGCGGGCCACCTGGCTGCGGTCGATCGGCAAGTGCAGTTTTAACAGGGCCGCCAGCGCTAGGGCGAGGTCTTTGGGCGTCGCTACCTCCCGGTGCGGGTCTGCTGGGGCGGCTCGGTCTGGCCGGCGCTTCCAGATTTTCTGTCTGTTGTGATTGCTCTTGCTCGGTTCTGGCAAGTTTTAGTACCGGCTTGTTTCCCAGACTTTGTGGGGTGCGCGTTGCCGACTCCGCCGTCGCTCTGACTGGTGGCGACGTGAGTTTTGCCCCCGGTGCTGGTGGGGGGGTGGCTGGCTGGCGCGGGGTGCGATCGGGTGCCTTGGACGACGGCGGTTGAGCTGTCGCAGGTGCCGCAGGTGCTTGATCCAGGGCGGTTGTTTCCGGGGCGATCGCACCTACTGTTTCCGAAGCTGTTTCTGAATCTGTTTCCGAAGTTGCTCCCGAGCCAGAGACATTTGGCTTCGACAGCACCGGTCGATTGATATTTGGTTTAGCGGGGGGCTGGAGTTGCCCGGCGGCAGGCGATTTGGGAGGAGTTGCCACGGTAGCACCAGGCTCGTTTTTTTGCTCCTCGTTGCCCGCCTGCTGGGAGGAATCACCAGCCGGCCGTACTTTTGGACTGCGTATTTCTAAAATTTGCTGCTTTTTTTGTTGGTCGTTAGGGTGAGGGCCAGACTCTTTTGATGGCGCTGCTGCTCTTTCGGTAGGAGCTGGCTTGCCGGGGGAAGAGTGGCTGCTGGCTACGTATTTTTCCGCCGTTTTGCGAATTCGTTCTGCTTCTGATTCTGTAATTGTGCTGCTGTGGCTCTTGACTGAAATATTGAGCCGCTCGCAAACTGCCAAGATGTCTTTATTATCCAAATTTAGTTCCCGTGATAATTCGTAAATTCTTACTTTGCCGTTGTTCATCCACTCTGCCCTCTTTTGTGCCAACCAGTTTTTACATTTTGATTCTTTGTTCTAATGACGACATCATTCGCTGTGATTGATTCAGTGTCAGGAATCGGGGTTTTGGTACTCAGCAAGGTAATTTTATCTAAAAGATGCACCTCGCTGAAGTCTGCCTTGAGATAATTTTCAAGTTTTTTTGGGAAAGTGGCAACTGTCGAAGTCTGATTTTTTTTTGGCAACTGCCACTTTTTCAAGCTTCTAAGTTAGCTTTTCCACCTTGAGGATACCTCTGCTAGTACCCTACCCTTATCTAATCTGACACAAATCTTTCCAGACTGGTGGGCCGATCGGATTGAGGTTGTAGAGCTGGCGCTACCAGTAATTACTGGCGCGTGCTGCCCGCGAGGGTTTATTATACAGTCGATACCGAACTCTTGTCGGTTTTTCGCCCGGTTGAACCCGAGTCAAATGTACAGTCAGATGTGTCTAAAAGCTGCCAAAGTGTTTGGTACAGTTCGTCAGACACAGGCGCTTTGAGCGATCGCCCAAGTCGATTTTTTTTCTGAGCTGCTTTCAGGCATTCGCTCGCCCGACAAAGGTAAGCGGAACGACCGAAGCCGCGATCTAATTGTACCTGATGAGAAGGATAGACCCTGACTACTCGCCAAAAAGCTTCCTTTGGAGCTATTTTTCGACAACTTGCACAACACCGGTAGTTCGGTTTCATCAAAGTGAGAAGGGGAGAGGGGGAGAAGAGGAGGATAGTGTCCGAGGGGGACAAGTTCTCCTTGTCTCCCGTGCGGAAAAATCTTGGTCAAGAGCGCAGTTTTTAGACTGGGGCTGCGGTTTCGTCCGTTGCTGCCTTTTCTGCTGCCAATTCTGCGGCTTCCGCCTCGCCGTCGAAGCCTGATGCTTCGTCTTCGTCTTCGTAGTAGTCTCCTGCTAATTCTTCTTCTTCCAGCCTGGTAGCTTCTGCTGCCAATTTGATGTCTTCGGCATCGCGATCGTACTTAGCAATATCTTTGATATCGATTTTCCAACCTGTCAGGCGGGCTGCGAGGCGGACGTTCTGACCTTCTTTGCCTATGGCAAGACTCAGTTGGTCTTCAGCGACCAAAATGTGAGCTCGCCTGCCTTCTGGGGCAACCAAACGCACTTCATCTACTCTAGCAGGACTAAGAGCGTTAGCGATATAGGTGGCCGGATCTGGAGACCAGCGGATCACGTCTATTTTTTCGCCGCGCAATTCGTTGACTACTACCTGAATCCGCGATCCCCGCGCTCCGATGCAGGCTCCTACCGGGTCTACATCGCGATCGAGCGTATCAACTGCTATTTTAGTCCGAGGGCCGACGTGCCGGGATGGCGGATTTGCCTCCCTGGCTACGGCGACAATCCTCACCACCCCGTCTTCTATTTCTGGTACTTCGTTAGCAAACAGGTAAACCACCAAACCTGCATCTGCTCTAGAAACAAGTAACTGCGGCCCTCTCGTGGAGCCTTCGCCTACCTTTTTGAGATAAACCTTGAAAGTAGCGTTGGCCCGGTAATTGTCGTTGGGCAACTGTTCGCGCTTGGGGAGTTCGGCATCTACTTCCGGCTGACCGAAACTGCTGGTGACTGCTAAAATTACCGACTGCCTCTCAAACCTGATCACTCTTGCTTGAAGAACAGTTTCTTCTAAATCTTTAAACTCTTCTTGAATCATTTTGCGCTGTTGGTCGCGCAGTTTTTGAGCAAGAACTTGTTTGGTCTGAATGGCTGCCATGCGACCAAATTCTTTTTGATTTGGTGTGACGTCTACGAGTACGATGCTCCCCGGCTGAGCTTCTGTGGCTACTTCTTGCACTTCCAAAAGTGATATTTCGTGATCGGGATTTTCGACTTCTTCTACAATAGTTTTGTTTGCCAAAACGCGGAAACCTTCTTGTTCTGCGTCCAGTTCTACATCAAAATTATCGAAGTATTCTTCGCTGAAGTGGTCTAGTTTTTGGGTGCGGCGGTAGCGTTCGTATCCTTTGAGCAGGGCTTCTCGCAAGGCTGCTTGGACGGCGTGTTTGGGTAAATTTCGCTCTTTGCTAATACCTTCGACCATTTCTTTGAGTCCGGGCAGGGGAACCATTGACATATAAAACACTCCTTTTTTACTGTGACAATACGTAACTGGTAATCGCGAAAAGATAATTGGTGAGTTTTGATAGGAATTGATGGGTGATGATTTATGAGTTACCAAAATAGGGTTAGGTAAATTCGGTGTTGTCACAATTTATTTGTTGTGCCAACTCAACCCGAGGCTCTCGATTTGATTCTTAAAAATTAACTCGCAGCAAAGCATTTTCAGCTTACTGCGAGGCAATCTAAAATCTCAAATCTGGCGGACACTCACAGGCACCGCCCCGAGAGCCCAAAACTCAAAACTCAAAATTTACCTTTACTCCTCCTTTCCTTCGTCTAGTTCAACTCGCGCAATTTGAAGGCGGGGAACTTTAACCTGTCGCCCTTTTAGATTGAGATAAACCGCTGTTTCATCCCGGCCTACCAGTAGTCCTTTCCACTCTTTGATTCGCGAGTCTGGTTCGGTGGCTTTGACTGTCACTGGGAAGCCTTTAAAGGTAATGAATTCTCGATCGCTGCTGAGCAATCGGGATATTCCGGGACTGGAAATCTCTAGCACGTAGGCTTCGGGGATGATGTCGGTTGCGTCTAACTCGGCTTCGAGGGCTGTGCTCATCCGCTGGCAGTCGGCTAAACCGGTGTCTTGCTGCAGGTTGCGGATGTCTACCCGCAAGACGGGAGGATTTTGGTTGGTGTGAAACACTGCTCCCACTACTTCCAATCCCAGTGTTTCCGCAACGGGGGTAGCTAAGTCAATGATTTGTGGGATTAGGGGATGAGTCATATCGAATACTTAAGTTAAAACTCCTGAACTCGGAAACGGTAAGGAAAAATCAGTTATTGAGATTGCTTTGCTTCGATCCCGCCCAAAAAACCGAGATCGGCTCCCAACTGCTGTCGGGGAGAGCCAAAAATTTTAGACTCAAGTTTTGGCTCCCAGATTAATCTGTGGAGTAAATCTCAAATCGAAAATGGAAAATCTCAAATCGACCGACCTGATTTTTGACCGCAATATCTGAGGGTTTTTACCCTCAAGTTGATTTGTGGAATGAAGAAAAAGATGTCAGATTTTCAAGCCCGAGGATGAGCTTGTGGGGTTTAAATTCTGCCTTCTACTTTCTGTGTTCTAGCCGACGGATGACTTTGTTGCGTCGCCCGCGGCCGGCAAGTCTTCAGCTTGCAGGTGTGATGCCCTAAGTTGTTTGGCTGCGACTAACGCAACAAAAAAAGTGGGCTTGACCCACTCCTAGGTGAAACAGTTTCTTCCAAGAAGTTTGAGGGCTGTCTCCGATCGAAGTTGACCTCAGTTTTCAGTTTAGCTCGATCGCCCGTCCGGTGACAAATCGATCGCGCTGGCGAGACTGTCGGAGGGGAGAGTGGCAGAGTGGGAGAGTGGGAGAGGGGGAGAGCTGGAGAGAGGGGAAAAATCGAACCTCAACATCCATCCTTTACATCTAAATCCGTTAAATCCGTTAAATAATCCGTTGCCGAACTTCCCTCTTCCCTCTTCCTTCTTCCTTCTTCCCTCTTCCTTCTTCCTTCTTCCCCCAACATCCGTTAGCTTAACGGGGGGCTATCCGCTGCAGTTCCTTAGCTTGCTCTAAAATTTTCTCGAAGTCTTCTTCGCTCAACCGCTGGATGTAGTTGATTTTGAACTCTTCTAGGAAGTCGGACAGCAGCACTTGTATTTCTTGCCAGGTTTGCTGCTGTTGGAGTTCGGCTCCTAAAGCTTGCCCGAAATGTTGGACTAGCTGGCTTGAGAGTTTGGTGCCTACGGGGTCTTCGCTGGCGGTTTTAAAGGCTTCGTAGGCATCTTGGGGGCCGAGGGTGACTAATTTGGATAGCTCTGCAACTAATTGCTCTGCTAGCTGTGCGGGGAGGTTTCCCAATCCGGGCACTTGCTTCCATCCTTGATAGAGGGGAGATTGTTTGAGAAATAATTCTATGTTGTAGCGGAGGAGGGCTTCTAAGTCTGGCTGGAGTTGGGGCAGGACTTTGTAGACGGTGATTTGGACTAGATGGGTGGCGATCGCTTCTATTTCGTTGATATTGTTGATGTCTAAATATTGCTGTTTTGGGGATTGAAATAGTTGACGAGCTAGTTCGCCTGTGGTAATAGATTGTTGCATCTGGTTGATGAGCTGAATTACTACTACTTCGGTCAATTCTTGGGCGAAGTTGGCGACGAAACCTCGGCTGATTTGGGTGCGTATGGGTTGAAGATCCGGCATTTTGGCTTGGTGGATGCGAATTGTGACGGGCAATATTCGCAACAGGCGCCAGAACGGGAGGAACAGGAAGATGTCGTACCACCGCCAAAGCATGGCCGATCGCCAAGTGACGCTGCGGTGTCGGCGGCTGATGAAGTAGGTGCGGGCTAGAAATTCGATCGCGAATAAAGCCATAAATGGCAGGTCGATTTGCCAGAAGTTGTCAGTAAATTCGCCGTTTTCTCCCATCGTCCGGTAATAGTTGGTGGCGATTAACGGCTTAATTTTGGCATCAAACCAAGTGATTTCTTGTTGCCAGCCTTTTTTGTTTAAATAGTTTTGACTCCAGAATGTTGTGAATGATTGTTTGGCGGAGTCTTGCGGATTCGGGGCGCGATCGCGCATCCGGTCTTTGATTTTTTCTAGGGCACCGCTTTTTGATGCTACTCGAAAGGGATCTTCGTCGATCATTTTTGCGGTCAGATTGTTGATTTCCTGCAATTTGGCTGCTACTTGGGGAGATTCCAAGCCTGTTTGCACTACTAGAATTTTTAATTCTTCTAAAGTTTCTAGATATTTATTGGTGTCTCGGTGCGGTTTAATTCCTTTAAATGGGTCGTATATTTTGGTAATAACTGGTAGTTGCCGGAAGTAAAAATCACGCCACGGTATGTAAGTTATGTCAAATAATACAAGACTGAAATTTCCGATGGCGACGAGTGCCATGAACCGCTCGAACCAGGGAATTTTTGCTAATTTTTTGCTGTTGGCGGGAGTTTTAGATGGCGGTAGTTTGGGTGTCACTGTCAGTTCCTAATTAAGTAGACCGATCGCAATAAATTTAAGTGGTAATAGCTGAAAAAAAAACAGCAGCTTAAACTGGCTAATTGTCGATCGCGCAATCCGAGTGCGATCGAGCCAGCTAATATTTATTTTAATGTAGGGAGAGTTAGGGAGTTTGGGATGGTTGATTGGGCAGGGTTTTGGTAAAATTTTATACTTGATAAAGGTTGAGGTCGATCCTCTTCGAGGGCTTCGCTAACGAACTTGAGGACAGCGACACCTCCGGTTAGTCTGCTTCTCTCTGGCAATAAAATTATATCTCAGGCAGAATCCTAAGTTTTGTTTTCGGCATTGCAAAACTAACTGGCTGGGTAATAAATTACTATTTTTGTTAAATCTGCTGGCTATTTGACCGCTAAATCAAATGTATTGAGCCGATCGAAGTTTAGGATTAGATTTGGACTTCGAGTTTGAGGTCAAACCATCAAGAGAGTTATACTTGCTTAGGGGCAGTCTGGCGAGAGCGATCCCGAGGGCGACGGTGGCTGCAGCTATGCTAAGGTGCCCAGTCTCGCCTCCACAAACACCAACTCGCGATCGGAATCTTGAATAAAATGACACCCCAAGTATAATTTTTCGCATTTTTTTTAATATATGACATACTGCCTTAATCTCGATTGCCCAAGAGACAAGCGTCAGAACCCACCAGGCACAAAGTATTGTCTTAATTGTGGTTCAAAGCTGCTGCTAAAAGACCTTTATGCAGCTACTGAGCCGCTACGCGATGGGGGATTTGGTAGAACTTTTAGAGCGGTAAATCATGGAAAATTTGAGGAATTATGCGTTATAAAACAGTTGTCGCCCCCTCTAGAGTTTCAGCGAAAACCTACTCATTTTAAAAAGTATGTCCGACTGTTTGAACAAGAAGCAAGGCGGCTTTACGAACTGAAACACCCACAAATTCCTCAGTTAATTTCTTATTTTGAGGAAGATGGGCGCTTGTATTTGGTGCAAGAGTTTATTGATGGCAATAATTTAAAGGATGAGTTAGAAAAATATGGTGCTTATAGCGAAACTAAGACAAGGGAACTGCTGTTAGATTTGTTACCTGTGCTGAATTTTGTTCACGAGCGCAATGTCATTCACCGGGATATTAAGCCTGAGAACGTGATCCGGCGAAATCGCGATCGCAAATTCGTGCTGATAGATTTTGGGGTTTCCAAACAGGTAGTAGCTGAGGCTCCTACCAAGGCTGGAACCAAGTTAGGAACTCCAGGTTACGCGGCTCTAGAACAGCGTCACGGTAGGGCTGTTCCTGCTAGTGACCTTTACAGTTTAGGAGTGACTTGCATTCGCTTGCTGACTTCTGTTATGCCTTATTTGGATATCTACGGCGACATTCACGATGACCTTTACGATCCGCTCGAAGGTCGCTGGCTTTGGAGGGAGGCTTTGCCGAAAGGAACAAAAATTAGCCAGGATTTAAGTCAGATTTTGGATAAATTGATTCAGGAATATGTCAAAGACCGCTATAAGTCTGCTACGGAAGTTTTGGAAGTTATCAAACCTCCTATTGTTGTGGTGCCAGGACTGGTAAATTTGCAGCAAGCAACAGTTCTCAGTCCTTCATTACCGACTCAGCCCGTGACTGGTACTCCGCCAGTTGCTGTGAACTTAGAGTCGGAAAAAGGCATTGATTATTCTCACTTGGAAAGGCTGCTTGCTGCTAAAAATTGGCGGGGTGCTGATGAAGAAACTTCTGTGAAAATGCTGGAGGCGATGGAGCAAGTTTCTACTGGTTATTTGAGCGAGGAAGATATTAGGAAGTTTCCCGTTAAGGATTTAGAGACGATTGACCAGCTTTGGGTTAGGTACAGTCACCGCAGGTTCGGCTTTTCTGTGCAAAAAAATTTGTGGGTAAAGTTGGGGGGAAAGCCTGGTGTTTATGATGCTACTGTTTGGGAGAAATTTGGCGATCGGGTGGGGTGGCGGGTTAACGGTGAGTGGGTATATTATACTGAATTGAATTTTACTTCTAAGGCAATGCCTGGACATTTGCCGGGAGGGACTGTTTTTGGGTGGGAAGGTGGGGTTTTGTGCGGTGTTTTGGGTTTGGGCGGGATCTGGTTTCTGCTGTCGCGCCGAGATTTGTAGGAAGAAGGAATAAGAAAGTTGGAAGCAGGGGCTAAAGGCAGGAATTAAGCAATAATATACCTCTTGTACTCATTCACAAATTATCTGAAATTATCTGCGTTGATCTGTGTTGCATCTACCTGAAATCTGCGGTTTATGTATTAATGGAGGACTTATGCAATATTGTTTAATAGTAACTAAGTTTTGACGGCGGCTCCGATCTTGGGTTCGATCGAGCCTGCTGAACAATATATAGTTTACTTTGCCGATCGCACATCAGATAGAACGCTAGATGTACAAAGTCAAAAGCTAGTCGCAGTCGCAGTCACAGTCGTTTGGTTTTTTTTGAACTAGACGAGCGCGGCGGCGCAGAAACCGGGTTTTTTACCCAAATATGGCGGGGATCGCCAAAAATAGACAGTTACAGGATGAATGAGCAAGGCAAGAGGAGTCTTGGGAAGTCGGGGATTGTCAAGAAAAGGTAAACATCGCGTAGAATTTTAATGTCGCGGCACTAGGAGCAAGCAGTGTGAGATTGGTAATTCTGGGAGGGCCAGGAGCGGGAAAGGGAACTCAGGCTGAACTACTGTGCAGCAATTTGAGCATCCCTTTGCTGGCATTAGGGGACATTCTGCGGGCCGAAATCGCAGGTAAAACAAACTTGGGCAAGTTGGCGGTGCCTTATGTGGAATCGGGCGATTTAGTTCCCGATGAAATTTTGATTAAGTTTATCGGCCGCCGGCTTTTGCTGTGGGATGTCTTTAATGGCTGGCTGTTGGAGGGATATCCGCGAACGGCTTTTCAAGCTGAGGAATTGGATTTTTTATTAGAGGGTTTGGCGCAGGAGTTAGATTGGGCAATTTGGCTGAAGGTTCCCAATGAAGTTTTGTTGAGCCGATCGATCGAACGCGATCGATCGGACGACGAGCCAGAAATTTTACACCGCAGGCTAGATTTGTTCGAGGAACGCACTATTCCTATCTTAGAGTATTACGAGTATCGCCACAAACTGTTAACTATCAACGGCGACCAATCCCCCGAACAAGTGCAGCAAGATATTCTCAAAATGGTCAGTAGTCAGTCGTCAGTTGGCAGTTGGTAGTTGGTAGTAGTCAGTAGTCAGTAGTCAGTAGTCAGTTGGCAGTTGGTAGTTGGCAGTAGCTGTTATTTGTTGATTATTACCAATAACAAATAACAAGTAACAAATAACAAGTAACAAATAACAAACAACAAATAACAAATAACTTATGTCCAAAAAACGTGCAGATGGCAGACAGCCAAATCAACTTCGTCCGATTAGTTTCGATCGCGAATTTACGAAATTTGCCAGCGCCTCGGTGCTCGCAAAAAGCGGCGATACTCAGGTACTGTGCAGCGTTACAATCAAGCCGGGAGTGCCTAGGTTTCTGGAAAATACCGGAAAAGGCTGGCTGACGGCGGAGTACCGGATGTTGCCGGGTTCTACGCCGCAGCGGCAAGAACGAGAATTTATGAAGTTATCGGGACGCACTCAAGAGATTCAGCGGTTGATTGGACGCAGTTTGCGATCGTGCTTGGATATGCAGCTTTTGGGGGAACGCACGATTCTGGTGGATGCGGATGTTTTGCAAGCTGATGCGGGGACTCGCACGACTTCTATTAATGGCGGGTTTGTGGCTGTGGCTGATGCTTTGAATAAGTTGGTGCAAAAAGGTGATTTGGTGCGATCGCCCTTAATTCGCCAAGTGGCGGCGGTGTCTGTGGGACTTTTGGAAAATGAGCTATTTTTAGATTTGAATTATCTGGAAGATGTGGCGGCAGAAATTGATTGTAATGTGGTAATGAATGGAGATTTGAACATCATCGAAATTCAGGGAACTGCGGAAGAGGGAAGTTTTAGTCGCAGTCAGTTAAATCAAATTTTGGATATGGCAGAAACTGGGATTCAAGAATTGTTGGAGGCTCAGCGGCAAGCTTTTTAAGTTGGTTGATTTTAACCTCGTGATTACCGACATTAATCATTCATTCATCCCGATCTAACTCAGCTAAGATGTTACGAATCTCATTAGGACTAATATCTTCTCGGTCTGATTTAGCATACATGGTTAATAGCAGTACGCTAGTCGGTGATTCAACTTGATATATCAGTCGATAACCAGCGCTTTTCCCTTTTTGGATATTGCTATTTCTGACTCTCACCTTCAAGATGACATAATTTTCACCCATTCCGGGGATGCGATCGCCAGTAAAATTACCCCCTTGGAATTGTTCAATAATTGGCTGAACATCCGAGCGAATCAGTCGATATCTTTTTGACAAGGTATATAAGTTTTCCTCAAATTCGTCTGAGAATCTGATAGAAACTAGATGAGGCTCATTCAGCATCGATTCTCTCCCACAGATCAGAAATTGGTCGGGTTTGTCCGGCTTTTGCTTGCTGTAATGCTCTCCTGAGACTTGCTTTCACTTCGGCAATGGGAGTATCATCAGGATCGATTTCGGTTTCCTCTGTTACTTCGGGAAAAAGTACGATAACTCGCACGCGGCTGGGGGGGAAGTCTTCGATCGCGCGATCGAGAAATAATTGACCTTTTTCATCCAGGGTTCCCGTTACTTCAACAGCTTTCATCTGTTTCTCCTGAAGGTATTTTTTACCAATTATATCACTTCCTATGAGGGTTTAACAAAGTTGATAGTTTAGAGCGATCGCCCTTCATCAATCCTCGCGCAGGGAAGGCAATCTTCCTGTTATCCTAGAAACAGACTTCATTACTCGATCGCAATTATGGTTGCTTTACCCGATCGCCCATTGATGAGCGCAGAAGAATACCTGGCTTGGGAACCCACCCAAGAAGAACGCTACGAGTATTGGGATGGCGAAGTAGTCGCCATGACCGGCGGCACCCGCGATCACAATCGGATTTCAGGAAATTTCTTCAGGATACTAGATGATGCCCTTGTCGATCGCCCTTGCGAACCTTACATCGCCGATGTCAAAGTCCAAGTGGAACCAGGGCGAAAGTATTTTTATCCTGATGTTGTCGTAACTTGCGACGATCGCGATAACGATCCGCAATTGGTGCAATTTCCTTCCTTAATTATCGAAGTTTTATCACCTTCAACTGAAGCCCTAGATCGCGGCGCAAAATTTGCTAAATATCGCCAATTTTCAACCCTGCAAGAGTATGTTTTAGTGCAAGTTCAACAGCCCGGAGTAGAACTATTTCGATGCAATCAACAGAGTCAGTGGGTGCTGTCAGAATATAGTTTGGGTGATTCTTTGCTACTAGAATCGGTGGGTGTGGAAATTGCGATCGCCGATTTATACCGCCAAGTGCAGTTTTCTTAGTCCGCAGAGGCGGACATTGTTTGTGTAGACGCGGTTTCAACCGCCGGATATTCGCCCAATATTCGCTATTTCTTACAAAACTTGCCGCGGGGCGATCGGAATCTCAATCACAAACTCCGTACCCTCTCCCGGTGCAGAAACGCAAGTCAAGTTTCCGCCGTGGGAACTAACAACAATCGAGTGAGAAATCGACAACCCCAAACCAGTCCCAGAACCCACCGGTTTAGTTGTAAAAAACGGATCGAATATCTTGTGTAGCACCTCAGCACTCATCCCCGGCCCGCTATCAGCAATTCTAATTATCGCCGAATTCCTGTCTGTCAGCTCCGTAGAAATTGTAATAGCCGGCTGTTTTTGAGAGCTTTCCGGGCAATCTCTTGCCAAAAGCAGCGCATCAATCGCATTGGTCAAAATATTCATAAATACCTGATTCAACTGCGACGCATAACAAGTAATTAACGGCAGTTTGCTATAATTTTTAATCACCTCAATTCCCAAACGTCCGCCCTCTTTCCTCAAGCGCGGTTGCAGCAGCATCACCGTACTGTCAATACCTTCATGGATATCAACCGACTTCATTTGCGCTTCGTCGAGGCGCGAAAAATTCCGCAAGCTCAGCACAATATCTCGGATTCTTTCCGCTCCAACTTTCATCGAATCCAGCAGTTTTTGCAAATCTTCGCTCAAAAATTCCAGTTCAATTGTTTCTATTTCCTCTAGAATTTCATCAACAGGTTCGGGATAGTTTTGCTGATAAAGCTCGATCAATTTCAGCAAATCTTTTACATATTCGCTAGCCGGATTGAGATTGCCGTAAATGAAACTTACAGGATTATTAATTTCGTGGGCAACACCAGCTACCATTTGCCCCAAACTAGACATCTTTTCAGTTTGGATTAATTGAGCTTGAGTGAGTTTTAGCTCGCGCAAAGTTTGTTCTAAACGCTCGTTTTTTTCATTTAACTCCTGCGTCCTTTCTTGCACTTTCTGCTCCACCGAATTGTAAAGCAGAGCATTGTCTAAAGAAATTGCAACTTGGGAAGAAAGCAGCCTTAAAACTTCTAATCTGTGGGCATTAAATGCTCCGATTGTTAAGTTATTTTCTAAATAAAGAATGCCGATTAATTTGCGTTGATTGACTATCGGCGTACACAAAAGAGATTTGAGCTGGTGTTTTACCACATAAGGATCTGCCGTAAATCGCCCCTCAGCCGTCGCATTGCTCAACACCACGTCCGAGCGAGTTCTTTCCACAAAATTAATCACCGTCACAGGTAAATCCTGACATTCTTCAACAGGCGTAAATTGCAGCACCGCTACATCTTCAGCAATTACTGACGCTTGAGCTGAAATTAACAATTTTTCATCTCTCACCAAAATCAAAGAACCGGATTGTGCGCCCGCGTTTTCCAGCGATATTCTCATCAAAGAAGCCAGCAATTTGTCTAAAACAATTTCGCTGGAAATCGCCAGAGATGCTTTCATTACACTTGCTAAATCTAGCACTCTCGCATCGCTGCCAGTAGAAGTATGAATAGTTGTTGTAGTTGGATTGTTGTTAAAACTTCCGTGCAGCGGGGTCATTTCTCGCAACTGGGGATACTTTTGTTCTAAATCTTCAACTTTGCGGACAGCGCCCCAGCGCAAGTAGCACGAGTGAGCTTCGCGCAAGTGGATTTTGGCATATTGATATTTACCTTTACTCAACCAAAATTTGGCGGCTAGTTCGTTAGCGAGGGCTTCATTTTGGATAAATTCGTTGTCTTGAGCTAAGTTTATCGCGAAATCGTAAAGCTCTACAGCTTCTGAGTCTTTTTTGGTAATTCTAGCTATTTCTGCTTGTACTAAAAGGTATTTGTGCAGAAAGTTTTCGCGACAGTTGTCCGCCCAAATCTTCATCTCTTTTTGATTGGCTTCTAATTTTTTCAGGTATTGTTTTTGCTTGTCTTTTGAAACAGTGGGAAAAACTGCCGCTAAAACTAGAGAAAAGAAAAAGTTCCATTCGGTAGCGGGTATTGCTGCAGTAATAAAAGATAGCTGCTTTTCTACTTCCAAAGCTAGTTGCAGCGCTTCGTTGTAGTTGCCGTACCAGTACATTACCTGGCATTTGCGAATCTGATAAAGGCACAGCGAGTACAAATTTTGATGAGCTAGACAGTTTTGTACGTATTCAGCTTCGCTGATATCTTCGCTCTCAAATACAAACTTGTCAGAAGTGAGTTGGCTCAAGTTGCGGAGAATTAACTCTGCTCCTAATAATATATCGGTAACAAGTTGATTTTTGGTTTTTTGGCTAAATAGCAAATATCTACTGGTGTCTGCCAGCATGAGGGATATTTCTTTTCCTTGGAAAAAGTAGTTGGCTATGCGGTTGGAGAGAATATAACCCGCGTATTCTAAATCTCCTGATTCTAAGGCAGCTTGATATCCTTCATTGCTGATGGCGTGGCAATCTTTGATATGGTTGAACCAGTAATAAAAAATACTGACTAAGGAGGAACAAGCTCTGCATTTCAAGCCGATATTCCCAGATTTTTCGCTCAAATTTAGGGACAACATGGCAAATTGATAAGCTGCTTTGTAATCTCCATAAACAGCGTTTAAGAACATACCGTAGCCCGCGTAGCAGAGAGATGCTTCGGGAACTAAACCGTAGGTGAGAGAGAGATTGACTCCTTTTAAGACGCTGACTTTCCACAAGTCGGGATTTTTTAGGTAAGCTGATGTTAATAAGTTTGTGATTAATTTGACGGCAACTTTTTTGTCTGGTACCGTCATTTCTGGTGCGTCAATTAAGGAAGAGATGTCTTTACCTGCTAAAAGTTTTTTGGCTGTTGCTGATTCTTCGGAGATGACTTTTTGCAGCCCGTCTAGCGGTAAGTCAATTCCCAGCAAGTTCAAAGCTTGGATTCCGGCTTTAACGGCTTCTTCGTACTTGGCGCGGAGGGTGTACTGCACGATCAGCAGGTTGTAAATTTCTACTTTTTCTAAGGGCGATCGCGCTTTTTGCAAAGTTATGTTAATAAATTCTTCTGAATGCTCGAAATAGCCGTTTAGATACTCAACATTTGCCCGCTCCATGTGCAGAGCAAAGGCTAAGTCGTAGTAAAAATCCCAAATATCGGCCGTCAAACCGTCCATACCAGCAGTCAAATACTCCAAAGCCGCAACATAAGCCGTGGCATCTTTAGCTCGGCGGGCGGCGTCTAAATTCAGGGTTGCTAGTTCAATTAATTCTCGCTCGTCTCTAATTAGCGATCGCGCTACATTCAAGTGATCGACTAATTCAAAAATTCTGTCAGCGCGATACTCAGCCGGAGTGTTTTCGAGGATTTGCCTGCCTATTTTCAGGTGAACTGCCTTTTTTTCCGAGTCGTCGATCAGAGCGTAAGCTGCTTGTTGTACGCGATCGTGCAAAAACTTATAATTCAGAATCAACAGCGGAAACATCACATAATCTAAGGACTTGCTTTCCAATTCCGAAGTTGGCAAAATCAGTCCCGACTTAATCGCCGGCAGTAAGTGCGAAAAAGTTTCCGACGCTTCTTTTTCATTAATTAAAGAAAGAGTATTTAAATCAAATTCGTTGCCCAAACAAGCCACTAAACGCAAAACTTGCTGCGTTTCCAACGGCAGTTTTCTCAACTTCTGCACCATCAAATCTACAACATTGTCAGTGATAGCGCACTGCTCAATTTGAGTCATATTCCAATGCCAGCCGCCCTTGCTCCCAGACTGAGGCGGATGAAAAACTAGCAGGTTTTCTTGATACAATGTTTGCAGAAATTGATTAACAAAAAAAGGATTACCGTCTGTTTTGTTGACAACCAGTTCAGCTAAAGGTTTGACAGATTCGCGATCGCTGTGCAAAGTTTCGGCAATCAAATCAGTGATATTTTCGACCCCCAGCGGCGACAAAGCAATCTCATTAATGATGGCTTCCTGATTTCGCAGCGTCTCCACAGTCATCATTAAAGGATGAGTGGGACTGACTTCATTATCCCGATAAGCGCCGATTAAAAACAGATATTGTGTAGCTTCATCTGTCATCATTAATTCGATCAGCTTGAGAGTCGCAGAATCTGCCCACTGCAAATCGTCGAGAAAAATCACCAGCGGATGTTCGGGCTGACAAAATACGCGAATGAAATTTTGAAATACTAAATTAAAGCGGTTAAGAGATTCTGTAGACCCCAATTCAGCGACAGGAGATTGAGCTCCGACAATTAGTTCAATTTCGGGAAGTATATCAATAATAATTTGCCCGTTTTGACCGAAAGAAGTGCGGAGTTTTTCGCGCCAAACTGCCAATTGAGCTTCACTTTCAGTTAATAGTTGCCGCACTAACTCCGAAAAAGCGCTGACAACTGCAGAGTAAGGAATAGTCCGTTTGTACTGGTCAAACTTTCCCCAAATAAAATAACCGCGCCTGTGGGTAATGGATTTGTCTAAAATCTTCACCATTGCAGATTTGCCAATGCCGGAATAACCAGCAATCAGCATCATCTCGCTGCGGGATTTATGCTGTCCTCTCGCCAGCACTGACAGGGCGCTTTCTTTTTTCGATTTGAGTTCTTTCTTGATGACAGAAATTTGCGATTGTTCGAGGCGGTAGGCTCGGTTATTTGTAGCGGCTACCCGTTCAAATGCTGCTAAAAGAGTTTCAACTTCTCGCTGTCTGCCGTAAAGTTTTTGAGGAATTTTAAATTTGTCTGAAATATCTTGGTGTCCGAGAGCAAACTCGGTAATAATTCCAGATGTTTGCAACTGAAACAAACAAGCTTCCAAATCTGCTTTGAGCCCCCAAGCACTTTGATATCGATCCTCAGCGGTTTTCGCTAACAATTTCATGAGAATATCTGAAATAGCTTTAGGAATTTCTAGTGCAATTTCAGCGATGGGTACTGGCTGTTTGGCGATATGACAGTGAACTAACTCCATCGGATCGGTTGTGGGAAAAGGGAGCTGTCCCGATAGGATTTCATAGAAGGTAACGCCTAGGGAATAAAAGTCTGTACGGTAATCAATTACCCGGTTCATTCTGCCAGTTTGTTCCGGCGACATATAAGCTAAAGTGCCTTCTAAAAAATTAGGATCTTTATTGGGAAAGTCTTCTAGATCGGATGCAGTTGAGATACTAAAATCTATGAGTTTAACTTGTCCGGTAGCTGGATTAAAAACTATATTAGAGGGGTTAATATCTTTATGAATTACATTGCGAGCGTGAATTTCTCCCAAGGTTTCAGCAACTTTGATGGCTGCAGTCAAAAATCCTAAGATTGTAAATTTTTGGGAAGCCATGAAAATCCTCAAAGATTCGCCGCCAAAATCTTCTAAAATCATTGCCAGACTATTTCTAACCTGCTGCAATTTGTATACTTTAACAACTCCTTCCAGGAGGTTTAAATTGGCGGTAATCTCATATTCACGCTTGTATCTATTGAGTTCTTCGGGAGTCGGATAGTCTTCTTTGATCAGTTTGATAATAACGGGTTGGTTGTCTTGCTCGTTGCGGCCGCGGTAAACCAGGGAAGTGCTGCTTTCATAAATGAGAGCGAGAACTGCAACGCCGGGAATTGCCATCATAGTTGGGTTCTCTCAAATTAGGTGTGCTTGGTCAATATTACAGGACTTACGCGCGGCGGGCTAGAAACCCGATTGTTTCGTTGCTAGTCGTTGACAAACCCCAGATTTTTTCCTATAAACCAGGGTTTTTTCGTAAATCCTATGTTATTCTTCATTATCGCTTAAGAGCTATCTTTTGGGGTGTGTGGGAAGATCCGCCTTGACAGGAAAGAGCTGCTGCTTTCTAAAGCGCCCTGGGGCTTTCGTCACCTCAGCAGTTAGGTAAACAAAAGCACAAATAGAGAATTTGTGCAAGGATTTGGTATAAGGATCGATCGCACGGCTGACAAAAAAACAATCTCACCTTTGCTTTTATAGTGCGATCGCTTGCGAGACTCGCGATATCTGAAGCTCGCACTGCAAAAAAACGCTTTTTGCCAAAAGGAGACGATCCTAAAAAAACAATCTCAGCTTTTAGGAGATTGCTTGAATTTAGCTTGTTTGTAGTGAAAATAGGCAAGTTATTACACCTCGCTCAAACCGCTTTTAGGTGCAACTTCTAACTACGCTGGTTCATCTACACGCTGGCTCGAATAATAACCTTTAATCTCGGAGTTAAAAAATCTGCCTGTAGAATCGGCATCTTGCAGAGATTCCCAAATTTCCGGTTCTACGTCGCTGTATTGATAGACTGAGCCGCTGCTAAATTCTATTTGTAAAACTTGCTCTTCTTCGTTGTATCCGATCGCTCTCGCCATTTGGGAATCTACGGACATCATAGCAATTGGTTCGCCGCAGGGAGCAATTTCTGGTAATTCAATAGCGCCATTGAGTTCGGTGGAATCTGTATTGGCGATGAAATCAACCATTTGCAGGCCGTGCATTGCAGCTTCGGGTGCGGCAATTTCGATAAATTCGATTTCTGCGCCGCGATCGATCAACAGTCCTAACTGGCCGTTAGAGTGACCGACTGCTAAGACGCTGCTCAAGTCAATTTTGGATAGTTTCATGGGATTTGTCAAGAATTTGTTTTAGGTCAATATTTCCCCTAATTAAGCAAGTTTCGCGACAGAGGAAATAGTAGATTAATTAATAGTGTATTGTATGTTGTTTAAAAAGTCAATAATATAGTTGGGCGAAAACTATTGTAGCAATTTAGGGGTCAGGTGCGGCTGGGGTATCCTAGGTTAATAAGATGTGTCCGGTTCTTAACGAAACTTGACAATACATTAAGAATTATTGCCATAAAACAAAGGTAAAATTGTGGGAAGGGCGAGTGAAAACTTAGCCAGCAAAAGCGTTTGAGGATTTTTCTCATCTGTAAATCTTCAGAAAGTTATTATTTCTAAAGGATTCATCCGGTGAGAAAATCGGAAACAACCTTAAAATTTAGCAGTAATCGCCCGATCGGGCAAATCTCAACCAACATCAGGAAAAATACCTATGAAATTGGCTTATTGGATGTACGCAGGCCCAGCCCACATCGGCACTTTGCGCGTGGCCACTTCCTTCAAAAACGTCCATGCGATCATGCACGCACCGATTGGAGACGACTATTTTAACGTCATGCGTTCCATGCTGGAGAGGGAACGGGATTTCACCCCGGTAACTACCAGCGTCGTTGACAGACACGTACTGGCGCGGGGATCGCAGGAACGGGTGGTGGACAACATCACCCGCAAAGACAGAGAAGAACACCCAGATTTAATCGTGCTCACCCCGACTTGCACCTCCAGCATTCTGCAAGAAGACTTGGAAAACTTCGTGGAGCGAGCTCAATTGGATGCCAAAGGCGATGTATTGCTGGCGGATGTCAACCATTACCGCGTCAACGAATTGCAAGCTGCCGATCGCACTTTAGATCAAATCGTCCAGTTTTACATTAACAAAGCCCGCAAAAAAGGCGATTTAGTAGAAGCCAAAAGCGAAAAACCATCGGTCAACATTATCGGTATGTCTACGCTGGGTTTCCACAACCAGCACGACTGCACCGAGTTGAAGCGTTTGATGGCAGATTTGGGAATTGAAGTTAACGAAGTTATTCCCGAAGGTGCTTCGGTTCACAACTTAAAAAGACTGCCGCGCGCTTGGTTTAACTTGGTTCCTTATCGGGAATTGGGGATGATGAGTGGGGAGTATTTGCAAAAAGAATTCGGTACGCCGATGGTGGATATTACGCCGATGGGTGTGGTAGAAACTGCGCGCTGTATCCGCAAGATTCAGCAAGTTTTGAATGCTCAAGGTGCGGATGTTGATTACGAAAACTTTATTGACCAACAAACTCGATTTGTGTCGCAGGCTGCTTGGTTTTCGCGATCGATCGACTGCCAAAACTTAACCGGCAAAAAAGCCGTCGTATTTGGCGATAATACGCACGCTGCGGCGATGACGAAGATTTTGGCTCGCGAGATGGGAATCCACGTTGTGTGGGCTGGAACCTACTGCAAACACGATGCTGACTGGTTCCGGGAACAGGTTAGCGAGTATTGTGATGAAGTGCTGGTGACGGACGATCACGGGCAAATTGGAGATGCGATCGCCAAAGCGGAACCTTCGGCAATTTTCGGCACGCAAATGGAACGCCACGTCGGTAAGCGGTTGGATATTCCGTGCGGTGTAATTGCTGCACCGATTCACGTCCAAAATTTCCCGATCGGCTACAAGCCATTTTTGGGTTATGAAGGCACGAATCAGTGCGTAGATTTGGTCTACAATTCCTTCACTTTGGGAATGGAAGACCACTTGCTGGAAATCTTCGGCGGCCACGATACCAAGGAAGTAATTACCAAGGGTATTTCGGCAGATTCTGATATGAATTGGACGAAGGATGGACAGGCGGAGTTGAATAAAATTCCTGGTTTCGTGCGCGGTAAGGTGAAGCGAAATACTGAGAAATTCGCCCGCGAACGAGGGATTGAGAAGATCAATGCTGAGGTGTTGTACGCGGCCAAGGAAGCTGTCGGCGCGTAGTTAGTTGGGTAAGGGCATCTACAAAAGATGCCCTTGCTTATTTATCAAATTATTGTCTGACTTGTTTTTAGAGAAATTTCCATATAAAATGAGTGATAGTGAGGACATTATAGAGATTGCTTTACGACCTCTTGTTTGGATGGGAGACTCTCGCAGAAATATCCGCGAGTTTCCTCAAGAGGTACAAAAAGCAGTAGGTTATGCGCTGCAACTGGTGCAAGCAGGGGAAACACCTTTACAAGCCAAGCCTTTTAAAGTGGTGGGTAGCGGTGTATATGAAATCGTAAAACGCTACGATAATGATACTTACAGGGCAGTTTACGCTGTAAAGATTGGGGAAAAAGTCTATGTCCTGCACGCTTTTCAGAAAAAATCAAAGCAGGGGATTAAAACCCCACAAGCTGATGTTGACCTGATTAAACAACGCTATAAGGATGCAGTGGCAAGGGAAGAACAAAAATGACCCAAGAACCCTTTTTTGAAGAAAGCAGCGGCAATGTATTTTCTGACCTCGGACTGGAGGATGCAGATGAACTTTTTACGCGGGGCAAAATAGGAATTCAAGTAATCCGTCTCCTGAAACAACGCAACTTAAAACAGCACGAAATTAGTCAAATTCTTGGCATTCCACAGCCAGAAGTATCTAATTTAATGAACGGAGAGTTTCAACGGTTCAGTGAGGGTAAACTACTGATTTTTCTCAAGCGACTCGATATGGAAATTACTTTGCATCTTCGCCCTCTTCATTCAGGCGATCGATCTGCTGAAACTGCGATCGTGCTATAGCTGTTAAGGCTTCATTATGCAAGTTTCATCGCCTATTGCGATCGCCTTTTTCCAACAAAGTGCGATCGGCTTAACCGGGCACTTGCACTAACCGCCTGACATCATCTCCCAGTCGAGTAAAATCATTAGGGTTAAGAGTCAATAACACATCCACACCTGCTTTCAGTGCAGCTTGAGCAATTAACCCATCGTAAATCCCTCCCCCTGGTAGGTTTAAACTAACCATTTTGCTTACTGTTGCTTGGTAATCCTCAGCAGTCAGAATAACTTTATTAAAACTACTCAAATTCTCTACAATTAACCGTTGTGCTAACCCAGGATTAATTCGAGGTTGACGAGGAATGCGAGTGAGTACGGAGTAAAGTTCAGCTATAGTATGAGTTGAGACAAATCCGTCAATCTCCTGCGATCGAACTCGCTCCAACCCAGATAAGCTTTGAGAGTGACTGGGATGATCTTCTATCAACGCTGCTATCAGAACGGATATATCAAATAAAACGTTAATTTTAGATAAACTTCCCGATTCTTTCTTCGCGCATATCGGGAATAATTGTATCCCAATTAATCAGTTCTTGATTTTTTATTAATGATGCTTTGACGACTAAGACTCCACGAACATAATGAACCTCGGACTCTCGATCCATATTTGCTGGTTCGGTGTTGCCAGTTTCATCTGGCGGCGAAGCTACTTCCTGCTTTCTCCGCTGCCATAACAGGAAATCAGCAAAGTTGAGGATTTCTTGCAGTTCGATTTCAGAGAAATTTTTCAGTTTGTCAAGAATTTGTTCTTGGATAGGCATCACGGCTATTTTTCCTTGCTTAACACGACCGCTAGATTCAGTTTAACACGAGGCAACTGAGATCGCCCTCACACCTCATTCTGATTATTCTCTTTTTCAACTTCCTCAAAATTGACTTTCTTATAAATAGCCGATAGAGGAACTTCAACCTCGAAGGAATTAAACACTAATGCGGTATCTTCCTCATCATACTCGGAATACAACCATCTTTTATTCTCGGTTTTAGAATACTGCTCAACATTAATTTGTGTTTGGTCAATCAGAATGTATTCTCGAAAACTAGGAATAGTTTTGTACAATTTAAACTTGTCACCTCGATCGTAATTTTTAGTAGACTTTGATAAAACTTCCACAATCACTTGAGGATTAGTAATCATGTCTGTGCGATTGTTGTGGTACTCAGGTTCCCCAAAAATTACCATTACATCGGGATAAGTGTAAAGTCGCACTTTTGGAACCCACAGACGCACGTCACCGATGAAGACATCATACTCTTGTTCTGGAAGAGCCAAATTTAAAGCAATGTAAACGTTTCCTGCGAGCCGATTGTGATTTGTAGATCCGCCTGTCATAGGAATAATTTCCCCGTTGAGATATTCGTTTTTATCTTCGGCTGTTTCTTCCAGTGCTAAATATTGCTCTTCTGTGAAGTAACGTTGCTCGGTTGTTGGCAAAGTGGTTGTCATGAAGATATTCTCCCACAAGGATGTTGAACAAATACTTTTTTGAATGCGATCGCTCAATTAAATGATAACGCACATTCCCAACCAAGCGATCGCCCTTATTCCTCTTTGTTCTTCTCAATCTCATTTTTTAGCTCATTTTTTGTCGCAAAATATACTTTTCTATTGACATCTACAAGCAGCACTTCTACTTGAAAGGAATTAAAGACTAGCGCCGCTTCTTCCTCGTCATATTGACGTTACGACACCGCTTGTTTGCCAATTTACAATACTGTTTACATAAACCTGAGACTGGTCAATCAGAATATACTTTTGCAAAAATCCAAAGCACCCCACCCCAACCCTCCCCTTATTAAGGGGAGGGAGCAAGATTATTCTTGTTTCTCCCCGCGGGAGGGGGGACTAAGGGGGGTAAATTTGACTTTTGCAACAGGTCTAATATACTCTTGCAATGTCGGAATTGTTTGATAAAATTTAAATTTACCGCTGCGATCGTAAGTTTTTGTAGAGTTCGATAAAACTTCAATAATCACTTGCGAATTCATCTTACTTCAATATCTAAGATCCCAAATGGGTTCTATACAAAACCTTCATGACAAGCTGACGCGATCGCTTATCTCAAGACATTACCTTAATAGGGTAGAATTAAAAGTATGACAGATTCATCCTTAAACCCATTTCCCATCGAAAATCTTGACGATTTGATTCGTCCTTTTATTGTTCCACCAGAACAGAAGATTTCCCTTACTAAAGACTATGACCCAGGCTACAAAGCCGATCGCCTCAAAAAGTCGAAAGCTAAAGGTCAATTAAAGGAAGGTATTGAGGCGTTAGCTGAATATCAGGATATTCTCTATGCCCAAAATACCCACGCTGTGCTAATCATCTTTCAGGCGATGGATGCTGCGGGAAAAGATAGTACCATCAAGCACGTTATGTCTGGGATTAATCCTCAAGGATGTCAGGTGCATAGCTTTAAAGCTCCATCTACGGAAGAGTTAAATCATGACTATTTGTGGCGATGTTCTAAGGCTTTACCCGAAAGAGGAAAAATTGGAATTTTTAATCGCTCTTATTACGAAGAAATTTTAGTAACAAGAGTGCATCCAGAAATCCTAGAGCAGCGACCGCTCCCTGTTAGCATAATTGATAATGATATTTGGAAGCGCCGCTTTGAGGAAATCAACAACTTTGAGAAGCATCTGGTCAATAATGGGACGATCGTCCTCAAGTTTTTCCTCAATGTATCCAAAGAGGAGCAGAAAGAACGTTTTCTAGAACGGATTAATCGCCCTGAAAAGAATTGGAAATTTTCTGTGAATGATGCGAAAGAGCGTGCCTTTTGGGATGACTATATGGCTGTCTATGAGGATATGTTTAATCATACCAGTACAGAATATGCTCCTTGGTATATTATCCCCGCCGATCGCAAATGGTTTACTCGTCTAGTTGTGGCGGGTATCATTTACACTCAGTTAAAGGAACTGAATCTCAAGTATCCTACGCTCAGTAAAGAGCAACATCAAGAACTTTTAACTGCGAAGAAAATTCTGGAGAGCCAGAAATAAGGATGAGAATTGATTGATATTAGCGATCGCCATTCCTGTGAGTCGTGATTTTTGGGCGATCGCTTGTTAATTACTTGTCTTTGCGGTGGGATTCATCCTGAAAAGAATCGCCAATAACTTCTCGGAACTCAACAACGAAACTGACCATTTTTGCTTGAAACCAATGGAGGAGTCTAAGTCGCACTTTATGGAAAATTTATTCAAAAACAGCGCTTTGTTAGAACATTAGGGTATGATCGATGTAATCTGACCTGAGATATGACATCCTATTTCGTCTCTTAATCTTTTTAACTGTATCCCAACCCTCTTTCGTAGAATAATTAAATAATCATCCAATAAACTGTTATCTAGTGACAATTCATTCATGAACTCTCGGTTTGCATCCTGAATATATTTACATATTTGTTTTAGGCGTTTATCAGAGTCAATAGCTTGAACTTCAAAAATAATTTGTCTTCTTACTTCATCGATAGATTTCATAACATGATCAGGATTTTCAATTGAATGACATTGAAAATAGACACCTTTATTCGATATACAATCAACAATATTTTGTGCGATTTTTCGGTTTGTTGACTGTCTTAAAATGATCGGGACTGGACTTTTATGGGTTCTAAGCAGCATTGATATAAATTCTTCATGTTCTTTCTTCCATCCGAAGAGATCATCTGAAGAATAATCAGCGCCTTGATTTTTATCTATTAAAGTATGGCAGTTAGCACATAACCATAATCCATTTTCGACACTTGCTACATTGATAGAGGAGTTCGGATCATGCCTAGCTGCACCTGCCTTTTCACCAAGAATATGAGCAGCCTCGCCCTTTTTATTTATTAATTGAGGGTCGGTAATTGCCGGACCTATTGTCAGGGTATTGCATTCGGGATTACTGCATATGTAGGCTGCTCTATAAGCTATTATCTGAGCGTCTTTTTTATCAAATGCCATTTATATTTTTGGTAGTTTATGTTTTCTAACTACGTATTATCTTGTATATTACAGGATAAATACTTATACAATAAGTATTACATAAATTGTCAGATAAAGCAACCAATAAGTGTAATAACAAGATTTTTGCATGGTAACATCCCTGAATAGAGTTTTATTTGGCAAAATGCAACTTTGTAGAGTGTCCTAGCGGAGAGTAACGCACAAAAAATTAGCATTCATTAACGTTTGGTTGCGTTACATTGCATTAACAAACCCTACAATATCGGCGATTTTAGAGGAGTAATGATTGCGATCGCTATTACTATGAGACGTGATTTTTAGGCGATCGCTCAAACCCAGTAAATTATCTTAGTTTGGTTATTGATCGGCATTCTAATTACTATCTTGCTATATTCATGTATATCATACCACAGCAAAGTTTTAATGTCAAAGATGCGAGGGTATTCTTTAACTCCAATGGCGATCGCATCTATTGAACAGCTAGCAGCGATCGCGGCACGAATATTACTGCCACTGGTGTGTCCTCACCGAGAGGAATGATGGGTAATGGAGGGATGATGCTACTAATATTACTGCTTGCCTCGCACGGCTATCTTTAATGGACACCGTTTGAGACACCTGCTATTTTTCAAAGCAAAGATTTAGAAAGCAATGCCTTATGTCTAGCTACCTACAATCAAAATATCATCCTTTAGAGAGACACAAAACTGCTAGTTTACTGCCAACATTGGGCTAGAGTGAATTTTAGATACAGTTTACTTTAACCATTATTTCTGCACTGATTTTAGGACTCGCGATTCTTTAACAAAATCTCAACCTCAATCTCAAGTCAGGGATACATTTACTATCCGTGATTGATGAAATTGCGGATTTAGGCTTAAGCATTTACTGGCTCTTGCGCTACGTTCATCTGGGGGAAAAATTTCAGGCCCGGAACCAGCTTTACATCCTACCCGCAAGGAAATAATTCAACTTTTACAAATAGCAGATTTAGTCAACACTGAAATTAACCTGAAGGCTCAAAATAATGAACTTCAAACGCATTCTAGTTGCCATTAATCATTCTCCTTTGACATCCATCGTGTTTAATCGGGCACTCAATTTAGCGCAGCAAGAGCAAGCAAAATTGATGATCCTTCATTGCCTCGTAGACTTGACTGCGATCGCTCCAGGATTCCAGTCAGGTGGGACATTTGGGATCTATCCAATCAACACTGGGTTGCCTCAATTAATCCAGGACGAAACGCTTCAGCTACAGATTGAGCAGGCAAAAACTTGGTTACAAGAATACTGCGATCGCGCAACTGCCCGAAATATTCCTGCTGAATACCAACACAATTTTGGTGAGCCAGGGGCAACGATTTCCAGTGTTGCTCAAGAGTGGAAAGCCGATCTGATCGTACTGGGTCGGCATGACCACTCTGCGATCGCAGAATTTTTCGTAGGTAGTGTCAGCAATCATGTGGTCGATCGCGCGAATTGTTCTGTTTTAGTCATAAAAGATACAAATCCCGATCGAGATAAATAAAGAGAGAAAAACCGTGAACACAATTGATCGGACTGGTTTATCGGGCTTAGAAATTGGGCAATTAACCATAAAAACAAACACTCTTTCCCCAGAACTACTCCACAAAATAGATGCCTACTGGCGTGCCGCCAACTATCTGTCAGTTGGGCAAATTTATCTCTACGACAATCCATTGCTGAAGCAGCCTCTGCAACTCTCCCACGTCAAACCATTAGTGGTTGGAAATTGGGGTACAACACCGGGACAGAACTTCATCTATGTACACTTGACATGAGGGTGCAAAATGACCTGGATCGCTTTCATCTGGTGCAAGATGTAGTCGATCGTCTGCTGCATTTGGGTAGTAAGGGAGACTATCTCAAGCAGATGATGCAGGACAAGTTGATCGAGCATAAGCATTACATCGACAAGCACGGCGAAGACTTGCCGGAAATCCGCAACTGGAAGTGGGGGGTAGGACGAGAATAATTCGTAATTCCATCTGAATATTAAGCCAATCACAATTACCACAGGAGAACATTGTGCAAATCCAAATTCATACCGGCCACAACATCGAAGGTGACAAAGCACTAGCCACTCAGGTTAGTGGTGTAGTTGCAGAGAGTCTAAGCCGATTGGGCGATCGCATCACTCACGTTGATGTTCACCTGAGCGATGAGAACAGCGACAAGAAGGGCGGCGATGACGATATGCGCTGCACGATCGAAGCCCGCCTCAAAGGACTCCAACCCCTCGCGGTAACAAATCAGGCAGCGACCTTAGACCAAGCTGTGGACGGGGCTGCCGATAAATTGACCAGATTGATCGATAGCACTCTCGGACGGCTGCACGACCAAGAAAATCAGAGAACTGACCCACCTCTATCTAGCTCAGTTAATAGTCAATAAATTTTCCCAGGAGTCAGAGATGAATGCACAAAACCTGAAAGGAAATAGATCGAATCGGCTCAAATTTTCACTAGGAGTTTAGGAGAAATCCATGAGCTTTAAGAAATCAATTCAGATGATATTGCTGGGTTTTGCACTATGTTTTTGTTTTTTGGTTGGCATTGGGCAAAACCATATCCTCGCAGCAACTCTCGTAGAAACTGAACCAATCTTTCAAGAAAAGATGCAAACAATGTCTGAAAAAACCGTAAATCTGGAATCAACAATCGATCGCTTTCTCACATCGATTCCACCAGGCTATTACACGATCGCCAATGTCGAAGGGTTAAAAAAACAATTAAAGAACCCTCAAACCCTGTTGGTGGATGTGCGAGAACCCTCTGAGTATAAGTCTGGACATATACCTGATGCCATCAATATTCCCCTCCAAACCCTGGCGCAGAATCTGGAGCAAATTCCACACGATCGCCCTGTAGTGCTGTATTGTTCCGCCGGTTATCGAGCGGCAATGGGAGTAATGACACTGCACTTATTGGGTTATGAGAATGTCCAGGGGTTTCCACCTAGCTTTGCAGGTTGGAAAACCGCAGGAGAAGCGATCGCTTCTAGTTAAAATTCCGAATTTTTACTCTGCAATTGCCAAAGCTTTTAACTTACTTTAAGAGGATTTTTGTGATGAACTCTATCTGCTTTAACGGGTTGAAAATTCACCCGCTGCGCTGGCTGCTAGCTGCTTTAATCTGCGTTTCACTGGTTGTCTGGAGTCCCTTACCCGCTTTTGCATCTTTGACGCAAATCGAAGAATATCCAGGGCAAATGCTCTACCAATCCCGACAAACCCTGCAAGATCAAAACGGAAATTCCTGGCAGGCGATCGCCTTTAAGCGCATCCATCCCGAAGGTAGTTCTAGTGTCTCTCTGCGCGTCGTGGGCTTTCCTGGTGCGGTGGAATTCGATCGCACTCAACCGCTTACCTTGACAACATCTATGGGCGAAACTCTAACCGCCAAGGATATTTCTAGCGAAATTTCTCAGGACACACCAGCCCCAGCGAATGTCGCAGAATATGACATTCAGCTTGCCCTACCTCAGTTACAAGCGAAGATTCCCCTGCAACTGACATTACCAACCATCGACGGTAAATCCGTCAGCTTATCTGTTCCCTCTACTGCAATTCAGGAATGGCAAACCCTGATTAGCCATTGAGCAACACCTGATACAAACTTGAGCAAAAAATTTACTGAGAAGTACATCATGAACTTATTCACTGTTGATGAATTGACCGCTTTAACCACAGCGTCAAACTCGACCTGTATCTCGATCTATGCGCCAATGGAGCGTTTAGGAATCGAAACCCAGCAAAATCCGATTCGGTTAAAGAATTTGGTTCGACAAGCGGTCGAAAAATTGCTGGCGATGGGACTGCCCGAACAGGATGCCAAAGAGTTGCTGCAACCCATTCATGAGCTAGATACCTATGACTTCTGGCAACATCAAAGCGATGGACTGGCAATTTTTCTATCTCCCAATCAGTTCCGCTACTACTGTTTACCGATCGCTTTCCCTGAATTAACGGTAGTTGGCGATCGCTTCCACATCAAACCACTACTGCAACTAATCTCAGGGGATGGGACGTTTTCTGTTCTAGCCTTGAGCCAAAACCAAGTTCGGTTATTTCAAGGAACTCGTTATCACCTGAAAGAAGTTGAGTTAACAGATGTACCCACCAACATCGCAGCAGCTTTGCAGTACGACGATCCCCAAAAAAGCCTCCAAGCACATACAGGCTCATCAAAAGGCAATAGTGCGATTTTTCATGGACAAGGAGCCGGCAACGAAGATCAGAAAAATGATTTATTGCGTTACTTTCGCCAAGTCAACAACGGTTTAGAGTCTTTCTTCAAAAACCAGCAAGCACCGCTAATTTTGGCAGGAGTTGATTATCTATTCCCGATTTATCACGAGGCAAATACTTATGCCAATTTGCTACCTGATGGTATCCCTGGCAATCCAGAAACTTTGACGCTGGACGAACTGCATACCCAGGCTTGGCAGATTGCACAACCCTATTTCGATCTCGCCAAAGTATCAAAATTTTCCCATTACGAGGAACTACAAGGTAGCGAACAAACGGCTAATACTATCGAAAAAGTCGTAACTGCCGCTTATTTCCAGCGTGTTGAAACCTTGTTTGTACCTATTAATAAAAACGTTTGGGGAGTATTCAATCCAGAAGCAAATTCCATTCAGATTCACGATCGACAGGAAACAGGTGACGAAGATTTGCTCGATCTAGCGGCACTACATACCCTCACCAATGGGGGAACGGTTTACGCCGTAGAACAGGAAGATGTACCTGAACATAAAGCGATCGCTGCTATCCTGCGCTATTAAATTAAGCAGGACTTACGCACGATTAGGTAACGCCGCCATCCTGGCGGTAAAGATACCGCCAGGATGGCGGCGTTACGGATAGTTTTGCGTAAGTCCTGTTAAGAAAGATTCACGGCGGTTAAAACCGCCCGTATCACAATTAAAACAGGAGAACATCATGCAAATCCAAATTCATACCGGTCATAACATCGAAGGTCACGAAGCACTAGCTACTCAGGTTAGTGGTGTAGTGGCAGAGAGCCTGAGCCGATTTAGCGATCGCATCACTCACGTTGATGTTCACCTGAGCGATGTGAACAGCGACAAGAAGGGCGGCGGTGACGATATGCGCTGCATGATCGAAGCCCGTCTTGAAGGACTCCAACCCCTCGCGGTAACACATCAGGCAGAAACCTTAGACCAAGCTGTTGACGGGGCTGCGGAGAAAGTGACCCACTTGATCGATAGCACTCTCGGACGGCTGCACGACCAAGAAAATCAGAGAACTGACCCGCCTCTGTCTAGCTAACAGTCAATAAATTTTCCCAGGAGTCAGAGATGAAAACAAGTAAGGGACTATGGAAAAACTAGGATAAAACAATCAACACTTCACGCTCCAGAAATTCTGGAGCCGTGAAAACTCCCACTTAGTTTATCAGTCATTTTTTTGAATTCAAATTAAGTTTAGATAAATCATCATTTTTAGCATTTCAGATAGTATTTCAGATAACAGCATTACATATTGAGAGGTCAGTGATGCCAACGGCAACGGATTTTAAAGACTATTACACCATCCTGGGAGTGAGCAAAACTGCAACTCCTGAAGAAATCAAACGGGCTTACCGCAAACTGGCCCGCAAGTACCATCCTGACCTCAATCCTGGGGATAAAGATGCAGAGGCAAAGTTCAAAGACTTGAACGAAGCAAATGAGGTACTTTCCGATCCAGAGAACCGGCAAAAGTACGATCGCTTTGGTCAACATTGGAATCAGCCGGGATACACTGAAGCGCCAACTCCTAGAGGAACTAATGTTTCGGCGGAAGACTTCGATCGCTACGAGGACTTTGATTCATTTATCAACGATTTGCTGGGAGGAATGAAAGGTGGATCGAAACGTAGAACCCAGAACTATCAAACTGCGACCAATGGTTTTAATGATTTTGGTGACGGATTTCGTTCTCAAGCGCCCGCGCCGGATACCGAAGCTGCGATCGCACTCACATTTTCTGAAGCATTTCACGGTGTCCAGAAACGGCTGCAACTCGACGATGAAACAATCAACGTCCGCATTCCCGCAGGCGCAAAACCCGGTAGTCGAATTCGACTCAAAGGTAAAGGTCGTCCTAGTCCATTCTCTCAACAGCGCGGCGATTTGTATTTAACGATCGAGATTTTGCCCCATTCCTTCTTTCGATTCGAGGGTGATGACATAGTTTGTGACATTCCAATTCGCCCCGACGAAGCCGTTTTAGGGGCAGAAATCAGCGTACCAACTCCCGATGGTAGCGTTACAATGAAAGTGCCTAAAGGAGTGCGATCGGGACAATCGTTAAGACTGCGCGGCAAAGGCTGGACATTGCAAAAAGGGGGACGCGGTGACTTACTCGCCAAACTTCTAATTGTCACGCCGAAAGACTTAAGTGCGATCGAGCAAGAATGCTACGAAAAAATCCAGGCAAATACGAGTTTTAACCCGCGTACTCAGTTAGAGGAAATTAAGTTATGAGCTTTAGCCTTTCAAAAATTGTGGTTTCACCCGAAGGTGAACAACTCTACACCTTTGAATATGCTGCATTGGTAACTGAAACTTCAATTACGCTAGTGAAAATTTATGTTGAATTAGGTGTAATCGAACCAATCGGCGACCTGCTGCATTCCCGCGAGATTGCTAGAATTGCTCAGATTCAGCGGTTGCGTCAAGACTTGGGACTGAACTTAGTCGGAGCCGCAATGGTGTTAGATATGGCGACTGAAATTGCCCAATTACGAGCACAACTTAGGGCGTATAAGTCCCATCCATCAAGTACCTTATGAGGTATTTGTCGCGCTAATGAATGCTCAAAGTCAAGATGATGGTAGAAACGCAAACAATCAAAACTACAACAGCAAACTATGAAAACACTACTGAAGCGATTTGCATTACTGCTTGGTTTGATGACTGGTGTTTCAACTTATCTCGTCTTACCAGCTTCGGCGGACTCTACTGCTGACTTGGTACTCAGTTTGAAGTGCCAAGGTGGATACAACGTTAATATTTGGAAAAGGTATGATTCGGGCGAACTTCTCTACCGTTCTACAAGTCCTCAAGGTAATTTGAGTTTGGGTAAGGGAACTAGAGAGGATACAGGATCGGCTCAAGTTTATAAGTTTAAGAATGGCAACTATAAATATCAAGTGCTTGGTGGTAAAGGAGATCATCAAGGGAAGGGGACTTTAGAGGTGTTCAAGAACGATCGCTCCATTATGAGTCAAACTTGTACACCAAATGGATGAAAAGCGTTGATGCAAAAGCGATCGTGTCCGAATCTTCCCAAGCTATTGACTCAATCGGAGCAATCTCATGACACAATCTCTCTGGTTGTTTGGAAATCGCTTCAACATCATTGGCGCACCACGGCCGGCGGTTAGTACGATCTGCTCGAAAGTTACTTTTAAATAGTTGATGCTTTACACAAGCATCAAATGCGTTATGAGGTATAGCGAACCTATCATATCGTTTCCGGTTGCATCGGAATGATTTAACCGCAGAGAACACAGAGGACACAGAGAGAGAATAGAGATATGAATAATTCCGATGCTACCGGATTTGATATCAAGCTCTACAAGCAGAAATGTACGCACTGCGAACTGAGGTTCAAGCCTTAGCACGAAGAGGTTTAAACCAATAACTTGCTAAGAATCACAAATTAAAGATAACTCTGCTTTCATAAAAACTATTCCTGAAGAACGATACCCTCGCCAATCATAAAAGATAGCCTAATAATAAACTACATTGCAGTGGCATAACGATCGCCAAATGAGTCACTTCAAATTGTTTTTTTAACAAGCTTTCCCTAATAATTGAAGTTAAAGGGTGAAGTGTATTTACTTAAACCAATTAGCACAAGCAAAAATAAATATTGTCACAGCTCATTTGCTTCTGTGCCAAATTCAATCAAAGATACAGAATTTAAAAATGCGAAATTAATTTGGCATAGTATAGCGGTTCTCACAAAAGTGAGATATGCCCTATTCCCTATGCCCTATGCCCAATCCCTCCGCTTCGCTCCGCCCTATGCCCAATGCCCTATGCCCTATCCCGGATAGTACCTCATACCAGAGCACAGAAAGGCTATACCTTATTTTGGTTGAGTCTAACTTTTCGTTAAAACATTCAAATGTTAGAGATTAGATGGGGCAAATTGTGCAAACATTCAATCGAAAGGTAGAGATTAGATGGGGCAAATTGTGCAAACATTCAATTGACTGCAAAAAAAACAATGGGAGCATCCCAATTGGGTGACAAGCGTTTTTTAGGAGTGCGACAGAGACGCTCGCACGCTATGCCGCGACCGAGACGCTTGCACGCTATATTATCCAAATATATTATTCTGATGCAACCGTCCACGATCTGAAAGCAAAAATGGGATCATCCCAACTCAATTTGTTTTTACTACTTTTTTCTCACAAACAATCATCATGGTGAATAAAATGGAAATGACCAACAAGATTGAAACCAACAAATCTGTGCCCCGCGAGCGCTGGGGTGAATTTTTCGATCAGTTTACCGATGGCAATCGGGGACGGCATATTTCGATCGAAATCATCGGTTCAGAACTCGGTGATGCAGAACTGATTAAGAATGCACCTCTTCATGCGATGGTTTACGATCGCCCTGGCAAGGGAGATGATTTGGTGATTGAAGTGGGTAAAGATGTGGTGACTTACGCTCACACGATCGATTCACCAACAGAAGTCTTAACGGGACAGAACTCAAACGGTGTGATTGTGGCGATGTCGATCGCTGACGCTGCTGATACACAAACATTGATCCAGCTACAAGCTAGTTGAGCTGATTGAATAATGCTGAGTTTAGCTGATTTCAGCATCCAATGTTTGATGACCCACACTCAATAACCCGCACAAATCAATATGTCTGAAATTCAAAACAAAGTGGTAATTATCACCGGAGCCAGCAGTGGATTAGGTGAGGCGACAGCGAAGCGACTTGCTGCTAGTGGAGCCAAACTAATGTTAGCTGCCCGCCGCGAAGATCGGCTCAAAGAACTGGTTGACGCGATCGCCCGATCGGGAGGAACTGCAACCTACTTAGTAACGGATGTCACCGATCGCGCACAGGTTGAATCCTTGGCGCAAAAAACTTTGAGTACATACAGCCGGATCGACGTGCTAATCAATAATGCCGGGTTGATGCCGCTCTCTCCCCTCGACAAAATCAAGGTGGAAGAGTGGGATCAAATGATTGATGTCAACATCAAGGGCGTTCTCTATGGGATTGCGGCCGTGTTACCAACTATGCGCCAGCAAAAGTCCGGTCACATCATTAATCTATCATCTGTCGCCGGACATAAAGTGTTTCCCGGATCGGCGGTTTATTGTGCTACTAAGTTCGCAGTGCGAGCGATCTCGGAAGGGCTGCGATTAGAGTCAAACGGTGAAATTCGATCGACTAATATCTCACCAGGGGCAGTTGCGACTGAGTTGACTACCACGATTAGCGATGAAGATACAGCAGCGAACATGAATGCACTTTATGAAATAGCTATTGATGCAGATGCTATTGCTAGGGCGATCGCCTATGCGATCGAGCAGCCCGCTGATGTTGATGTGAATGAAATGATCATCCGTCCGACAAAGCAAGAACTTTAGAGTCACAGAACATCATGAAAGAGCGAAAACTGGGGAATCAAGGATTAGTGGTTTCGGAACTAGGACTCGGCTGCATGGGGATGTCCGAATTCTACGGGACAACTGATGAGTCAGAATCGATCGCCACTATTCATCGCGCCTTAGAGTTAGGCGTGACTTTGCTCGATACTGCTGATATGTATGGCATCGGTGACAATGAGGAGTTGGTCGGCAAAGCGATTAAAGGGCATCGCGATCGAGTCATCATCGCCACGAAATTTGGCAATGTGCGCGGTAGCGACGGCAGCTTTAAGGGCGTGAACGGCAAACCCGAATATGTGCGCTCTGCCTGTGATGCCAGTCTCAAGCGTCTGGGCGTAGATGCGATCGACCTTTACTACCAGCACCGAGTCGATCCCAACACTGCGATCGAAGAAACCGTAGGTGCAATGGCAGAGTTAGTTCAAGCCGGAAAAGTCCGCTACCTCGGCCTTTCCGAAGCCGCCAGCGCCACGATCCGCCGCGCCCAAGCAGTGCATCCTATTTCCGCACTTCAGACAGAATATTCGCTGTGGAGCCGGGAGCCAGAAACCGAGATTTTGCCTACCTGTCGAGAGCTAGGGATTGGATTTGTGCCTTATAGCCCTCTGGGGCGCGGGTTTCTCACAGGCAAAATCAAGAGCCTCGACACATTATCTGAAGGAGACTATCGGGCTGAACGATATCCTCGCTTTCAAGCCGAGAATCTCCAGCAAAATCTGGAACTCGTCGAGCAAATCGAGCAGATGGCAGCCGCTAAGGGCATCAAAGCCGGACAGTTGGCGCTGGCGTGGGTTTTGGCGCAGGGCGAAGACATTGTGCCAATTCCAGGCACTAAACGCCGCACCTATTTAGAAGAAAACATTGCAGCAGCCGATGTGACGCTGACTCAAGCAGAACTAGAGCAAATCGCCAAAGTGCTGCCATTAGGAATTGCGATGGGCGATCGCTACCCCGATATGAGTACGGTCAATCGTTAGGATTTGACCAACTCGCCAAGTAGATTGGGAGGGTCGGCACGGGGGGTCATTGGTGTCAACAATCGCCTGAAATTCCTGATAAATCTCGCTTTTAGCCCAGTCTCGATCCCCCTAAATCCCCCTTAAGAAAGGGGACTTTGAGCGCTTCCGGTTCCCCCCGACCTAAGGGGGGTTAGGGGGGATCTCCGGGTCAATAAAACACGCCCTACCCGCAGCAATCTCAATCTATTTCGTTTTCTTTTTTATTAAGAAAATGAGAGAAATTGAACTAAAATAAATGCAATTTTTGGCATCCATGCCTTTAGCAAATATTAAAAGCAACCGCTCAAACTTAAGTCGATCGAGTTCGGAAAATCTACCCACTAAGGAGAAAATTATGACAGATATCATGAGCCGCGAGATTCGGCTAGTCTCTCGCCCCAAGGGGATTCCTACCGCAGATAACTTTGCGATCGCCGAGACCAAACTAGAGCTAATTCAAGATGGGCAAGTGCTCGTTCGCAATCTCTATATGTCAGTCGATCCATATATGCGCGGTCGCATGAACGAGGGGAAATCCTATGTTCCATCCTTCGCGTTAGGAAAAGCACTGGAAGGCGGCGCAGTCGGCGAGGTAATCGAGTCTCGTGCCCAAGAATTAAAGCCGGGTGATGTTGTGACTTCCAACTATGGCTGGCGGGAATACTTCATCGCTGCACCAAAAGATTTGCATCAGGTTAGCCGCGACATTCAACCGCTCTCAGTTTATCTCGGTGCCCTCGGCATGACAGGTATGACTGCTTGGGTTGGGTTGAATTTGGTAGAAGTCAAAGCCGGCGATGTTATTTTTATTTCGGGAGCCGCAGGCGCGGTGGGAAATGTCGCCGGACAACTGGCAAAATTGCGCGGATGCCATGTCATCGGCTCAGCCGGTTCAATGGAAAAAATCAAGTTTCTGCAGGAAGAATGCGGATTTGATAGCGCCTTCGATTACAAGGCCGGCCCTATTCTCGAACAACTGAATCAGGCAGCACCGGACGGAATTGATGTCTATTTCGATAATGTAGGAGGCGAAACGCTGCAAGCGGCGCTCTCGGCATTACGGGTGCATGGCCGGATTATCGCTTGTGGCAGCATCTCCGGTTATAACGATGAAAAACCGCAGCCGGGCCCTTCCAATCTATTTAATATGATTGGCAAACGCTTGACGATGAAAGGGCTAATTGTTCGCGATTGGCTCGATCGCCAGAGTGAATTTGAACAGGAAGTGGGCGGCTATTTCCAAGCTGGCAAACTGAAGAACCAGGAAACAGTGGTGGCAGGAATCGAGCGATCGGTGGATGCGTTTATCGGTCTTTTTGAAGGCAAAAATGTCGGTAAAATGGTGGTGAAACTGGAGTAGGTAGCCGCCATTAGTGTCAACTTAACGTCAAACCCAGTCAAAGACTGTTGTTTGACTATTAAATCTAGATCCCCCCTTAGCTTGCCCCCTACTCCCCCTTAAGAAGGGGGGGATAGGAGTATTTTCAAAGTCCCCCTTCTTAAGGGGGATTTAGGGGGATCTAGACTTAGGTAAAAGCGAGAAATACCAAAGCTTTCAGGCTTAAGTTGACACTAATGGGTAGCAACTAATTGAGTGGGTACTTGCTTCATTAATTGTAGCAGGTTCAAACCCTAGATCGCTTATACATTATTTGGTTTAAGAAAGTATGGATCTCCAACTATCAGATCGGATTGCATTGGTCAGCGGTTCAACTGCCGGAATTGGACTAGCGATCGCCACGACACTTGCCCAGGAAGGAGCAACTGTCATTATCAATGGCAGAACGGAAGAGCGGGTAAACCATGCCCTCAAAAGCATTCAGCAAAGCGTCCCCAATGCCAAACTTCAGGGAATTGCTGCCGATTTGGGAACAACCGCAGGAGCTGAATTGTTGTTTCAGCAAGTGCCAGAAGTCAACATTTTAGTCAACAACTTGGGAATTTATGGCGCTCAAGCATTTGAAGATATTTCCGATGAAGAGTGGATGAACTTTATGGAAGTAAACGTGATGAGCGGTGTCAGGCTCTCGCGTCATTACTTACCTTTGATGCTAAAAAAAGATTGGGGACGCATTATTTTCATCTCTAGTGAATCTGGCTTGAATATTCCCGCCGAAATGATTCACTATGGCGTTACCAAGACTGCACAAATAGCCTTGGCTCGTGGTTTAGCTGAAACAACCGCAGGCAGTCGTGTCACCGTGAATACAGTATTGCCAGGGCCAACTCGTTCCGAAGGAGTGGAAACTTTTATCGAGGGACTTGCCAAAGAGCAAAATATTTCAGCCGAACAAGTTGAGAAAGAATTTTTCACCAAAACTCGTCCATCTTCCCTGATTCAGCGATTTGCTTCAACGTCTGAAGTTGCTGCATTAGTTGCATTTGTTGCTAGTCCTTTAGCCTCTGCAATTAATGGTGCTGCCTTGCGAGTCGAGGGTGGATTGGTGCGATCGATTGTTTAATCAATTCGCCTATTGAACCCAGATTGTAGGGTGCGTCAGTCTCAGTTATTGATTAATAAAATAGGTTATTACCTCTGACGCACCCTACAAATGTTCGCTCGTTTCCCACTTACCGAACTTTTTTATGATTACTCATCCATCTCAATCGACGCAGCCCGTCGCGCCACTTGATGACAATAGCGAAATGCTGCTACAAGAAAATCGAGTTGCAGTATTGCTTGCAGGGTATGGTGAAGTAGAATCTTATCGCGATCTGAGTCGTTATAACCAAGCTGCAACTAAGTACATTGCAGCTCAGTTTGTGTCGATTCCAGACTGGCTATATCCTCTTGCTGGTTGGTTTCTCACACTTCAAGATTTATACAATTTTGGAGTGAAACACGATCGTTTCATGTCACCTGAAAATAAGATTTTTGAAAAACAACGTCTTGGTATTGAGGAAGAGTTACAAGACAAATGGGGAAATCGCGTACAAGTGTTCAAAGGCTTTTATTTCTGTCAACCTTTTGTGCAAGAAGTTGTAGCAGATATAATTGAGCAAGGCTTTGAAAATTTGCTAATTTATCCTTTGCTTGTAGTCGATTCTGCATTCACGAGCAAAATAGCTGTAGAACAAGTCAATGAAGTGATTGCAGCAAAATCAGCTCAGAATGAGTCTCAACATTCGACCTTTAAGAAAATTCGATATATTCCAGCCTTTGCGACTGAACCTACCTACATTAATTTGATGGTAAGTCAGATTAAGGAAAGTCTAAATCAGCCCCTCGCAAGTGGCTTTTTTGAGTCTCAGATTGGCATTATATTAACGGTTCACGGTGGCCCAGAAAAAGCGCAAGGACTGTTAACTGGAGTGATTGATGGACAAGTTCTTTACGATCGCGTACAAGCGCATTTGCAGCATCAATATCCGCTCATCTCCATTGGTTGGATAAATCATGACACGCCTTTGATGAATTGGTCAGAGCCTAATCTGAAACAAGCTGCTAAAAGCCTGATCGAAGCAGGTGCTAAAACCATTCTGTTTAAACCCCTCGGCTGGGCAACTGAGAATTTTGAAACCATTCTAGATGTGGATGATGTAATTCAGTCTTTGCAGCGTAAGTATCCAACGGTGACTTACACGCGGCTCGATTGTGTTAATGACGATCCCGATTTTATGAAAATAGCAGCAGAATGGGCAAATCCTGACATTGAAGCAATGCTGTCAGTGCCGAAACACCATGATTAAAACTAGAAGACTTGATTTTGACTGAACTTTATAATGATTGATCTAAAAAAGGGGTTACAACGATCCAGCGAAATTGTCCATCACACTAAACAGATTTCTCTCAATACGCTGTGGGAGTCAGCGATATCTAACGATCGCATATTCCACTCAGATCAACTCTCTCACCTGCCAGAAACAGCAAGACGATATCTCCAACACGCGATCGCACCTGGAACTGCGATCGCATCTGCGGTTCGATTGCAGATGCACGGCGAAATCAAATTAAAGAATTGGATTCCATTCAAAGCAGAACAAGTCATTTGTTGGGAGCATGGACTAATTTGGAGTGCTACGGCATGGATGAATGGTTTGCCAATTGTGGGTTCCGATCGCCTCATAGACGGCGTAGGTTCTATGCAGTGGAAGCTTTTAGGAATTTTCCCGGTGATGATAGCTTCAGGTGCTGATATTACGCGGTCTGCTGTTGGTCGTCTTCAGTCTGAGTCAATCTGTTTGCCATCTGTGTTTTGTGGTGATGATGTGTCATGGACAAGCATGGATTCATCACATTTACATTCGAGTTTGTTAGTGCAAGGTGAGAGAGCCGAACTTGATTTTACCATCGATCTAACTGGTAGGATCGAGACTTTCAAGCTGCCACGCTGGGGCAATCCAGAAGGTGCTGAGTTTCATGATGTCAACTTCGGTGGAATTATCGAACAAGAGGGTACATTTTGCGGCTACACTATTCCGACTCGTCTGCGGATTGGATGGTACTTTGGTACCGATCGGTTTGAGTCAGAAGGCGAATTTTTCCGAGCCACAATCGATGATGCAATCTATCAGTAGACTCATATCTTGCACCGGGCGACTGGAAGTCGCAGCTACACAGGCAAAACCCGCCTGCGCGGGTTTCAAATCCTTTATTTTGAGTTAGTCCGCGCACCATCCAGACTTGGTTTGTATAGCCGCGATTTCTAATCGCTAGGGCTAGGTGCAATCTATCGGTAGAACGATCGAATATCAAAGAGTCTGTTACGACTAGCGGAGCCTGATTTATGCAGCAGGAATTTCTATTTGCTCTAACACTATCAGCTTTGCCCGTTGTCAGCAACTTCATTGGCGCAACGATCGCTGAAGCCTTACCGACATCAAAACAAACATTAGGACTGGCACTGCACGCTGCTGCTGGCGTACTGCTGGCGATCGCATCTACCGAACTGATACCAAAAGTCGTTATCGCTAAACCTGTTTGGGCAACGGTTCTAGCATTGTTTTTAGGTGGAGCTTTTTTTGTATGGGTTAATCAACTTCTCAACTTAAGCAAAAATCGACTGCGTGGCATCGATCTCAATACTGTGAGTTTGGCAATTTTTCTGAGTATTGCGATCGACTTATTTGGCGATGGATTAATGATTGGCACCAGTCTGACGATCTCGCCTCATTTAGGAGTAGTGCTGGTATCGGGGAGAGTTGTAGCTCACATTCCAGAAGGATTTGTCACTAATGCAGCGTTTAAGAGTCAAAATATGCCGCGAACATTGCGATTTTTGTTACTTGCGGCATTTATTATTCCTGTTTGGCTGGGCGCGACGCTCGGCTATTGGGGATTGCGCGGACAAGCCGAGCTTCCCAAGCTAGTTGTGCTTGCATTTACCACAGGCACTTTGATGGTGGCGATCGCTGAAGAAATTATTCCTGAAGCGCATCAAACTCAAGATACAAATTGGTCTATCTTGACATTTATCGGGAGTTTTGCGCTTTCAATATTGTTCTCATCTTATCTTGAATAGCTTGTAATTTACAAGTAGAGGAGCCAGATCATGACTGCACCTACCGATCAAGAAACGCTTTCGCATCTATCGTTAGAAGACCTACAAAAGCAACTGACTACTTCCAATCAGGGATTGAGCAAAAAAGAAGCACTGCAACGACAATCAAAAGGTGGCTACAACGAGTTACCCGAAACAACCGTCAACCCAATCATGCAATTCCTGTCGCACTTTTGGGGGCCGATCGCCTGGATGATTGAGGCGGCGGTGATTCTTTCCGCACTGGTGGGAGATTGGGTTAATTTTGGCATCATTTTGGTACTCCTAATCGGCAACGGAGTAGTGGGGTTTTGGGAAGAATTTCAAGCAGGGAATGCGATCGCCGCTCTCAAGGCAAAATTAGCACTCCAGGCACGGGTGAAACGAGACAACACCTGGACGCAGATCCCTGCCCGCGAACTGGTTCCAGGCGACCTGATCCGGTTGCGTCTGGGCGATATTGTACCAGCAGATGTACGGTTTTTGTCAGGCGATCCGGCACAGGTTGACCAATCGGCATTAACGGGGGAATCACTACCCGTAGAATGCCAAGTCGGAAGCGTGCTTTACTCCAGTTCCATCCTCAAACAAGGAGAATTAGATGGCATTGTCTATGCCACGGGAATTAATACTTACATGGGCAAAACCGCCCACTTAGTAGAATCTGCCCAGACAGTCAGCCACTTTCAACGAGCAGTATTAAAAATCGGCGATTACCTGATTGTAATTGCCTTGGTGCTGGTGGTAGTGGTGCTGGTAGTAACGCTGTTTCGGGGCGATCCGTGGCTGACTACCCTGCGGTTTTTACTGGTGCTGACGGTTGCCTCCATTCCCGTAGCAATGCCAACGGTGCTGTCAGTGACGATGGCTGTAGGAGCGCAAAAACTGGCGAAAAAGGAAGCGATCGTCAGTCGGCTGGCGGCTATTGAAGAGATGGCTGGCATTGACATTCTCTGTTCCGACAAAACGGGTACTTTAACTCTCAATCAGTTAACTCTGGGAGAGCCTTTCTGCGTAGAGAATACGGCTCCAGAATCGCTGATTCTCAACGCCGCCTTGGCTTCTCGCGATGAAAACAAAGACCCGATCGATCTGGCAATTATCGCGGGTTTGAAGCCAGATCAACCTTTAGATGCTTACAAAATTGTCCACTTCCAGCCCTTTGATCCCGTGGGAAAACGTACCGAAGCCACCGTTGAAAGTGCTGATGGTGGCTTTAAGGTGACAAAAGGTGCGCCCCAAGTGATTTTGGCCCTCTCAAAAAATGTCGCTCAGGTGCAGCCGCAAGTGGATAAAGCGATCGCAGGTTTTGCCAAACGCGGATTTCGTTCCCTGGGGGTTGCCCGGACTGAAGATGGTGATAACTGGCAATTTTTGGGCGTAATACCGCTATTCGATCCACCCCGCAGCGACTCCCAACTGATGATTCAGGCTGTGAAAAAGCTGGGAATTGACCTAAAAATGTTAACGGGAGATCAACAGGCGATCGCCCGTGAAACTGCTCATCAACTAGGATTAAAGGGAGATATCCTCGATGCCAGTTTGCTAGAAGCAGCCGCACCTCACGAAACTGGACAAGTTAGCGATGCGATCGAAGCCGCCGCCGGATTTGCTCAAGTCTTCCCGGAACACAAATACCATATCGTCGATGTCTTGCAGCAACGCGGGCATCTCGTGGGCATGGCTGGCGATGGCGTTAATGATGCCCCCGCCCTCAAAAAAGCTGATGCCGGAATTGCGGTTTCTGGAGCCACCGATGCTGCCCGTGCGGCTGCCGATATTGTTTTGCTTACACCTGGACTTTCTGTAATCGTAGAGGCGATTCAAGAAAGCCGCCGCATCTTTCAGCGGATGAACAACTACGCGATTTACCGGATTACTGAAACCATCCGGGTTTTGTTGTTCATGACCCTTTCTATTCTGGTTTACAACTTCTATCCCGTCACTGCCATCATGATTGTGCTGCTGGCATTGTTGAATGATGGTGCGATTATTTCCATTGCCTACGATAACACCCGTCCTGCCAATCGCCCCGAAACCTGGAATATGCCGATCGTCTTGGGACTGGCAACTGTTTTGGGGGTAACTGGATTAGTTAGTTCTTTTGGGATGTTGTATTTGGGAGAACGGTATTTTCACCTCGATCGCAGCATTCTGCAAACTTTGATTTATCTAAAACTTTCGATCGCCGGACATTTAACTATTTTCGTCACCCGCACTAAGGGGCCCTTTTGGTCGATCAAACCGGCGAAAATTTTGCTAGCAGCCGTCCTGGGAACCCAAATACTCGCCACCCTAATTGCTGTGTATGGCATCTTTATGACCCCTCTCGGATGGGGTTTGGCAGGTTTTGTCTGGGCTTATGCGTTGATCTGGTTTTTGATTGCAGACTGGGTAAAACAACGTGCCTACGGCGTGTTTAATCACGATCGACCTGTCTATGTAACACGGGGTTTAAGACGGTTGAATCAATGGTTTTCTCATAAGCCTTTTTCCCACGCAACCCCGGATGACATCTCTAAACGATCGCCATCAAAGAAGAACAAACCATGAAACTGAAGAGGGGACTGGTTATGTGGCCAAAAAAGACACCTAGGATTACATTGTTACAGGAGCCAGCCTCAGTGTTTCTAAAAACGGCAAACTCTTTCTCCAACAACGAGTAATTCGGTCTCTCTAGTCTTTAAATGCGATCGCGCTCTCTTAGTCTGCGAAGGCAGACTTTGTTTATGTAGTAGCGGTTTCAACCGCCGAACTCGTGCAGTAGCGGTTTCAACCGCCGAATAATCTGAAAATAAAAAACCCTCCCCAACAAAGAGAAGGGAAGGTAAAAATAGAGTTAGAAATTAAAGTTTTTGGAAAATTAACAATAAGGAGTTACATCCACGCCGCACTCGTCAGCCAAATAACACAAAGCCCGAAAGCGAATCCCAACAACTTGCTCGTAAAGCGGATTTAACTTACACATTGGGGGAATGGAAAATAAAGTGCGATCGCCAAACTTGACTTCCCGCTCAAACGGACACTGCGACGGAATATATTTACACAAAAATCGAGCAAATTTTTGACTCTTAATTTCCGTGTTCTCGATCCACTCTTTCAGCGGATGTAACAAATCAAAGCGCGGCTTTTTACTATAAGGCTGAGAAATTGTAGCGAAAGTAACAGTAATTTCTTCTTTGCGATTCCATACCCAAATTGGCAGAATTCTCTGGGGTAATTTTTGCTCAAATACGTTCATATTGCTCTTCTCCTCTTTTAGAACGAGGTGCCAAGAACTCTTTGTAGAGCTTGTACTGGATTTTGTCTACAATAAGTACCTACAGCAGCTCGTTTTGCTTTACCGGATGAAAGTTCTTCAATTAATGACTAGAACCGAGACAAGTAGTTCCTGAGTTTTTAAAGACAGTGTGCGATCGCCAAAATGTCCTCACTGCCAGCTCAAGCATTTACCTATGGGGTAAAAACTCTGCCTGATACGTTATAACTTCAACCTTTGCTTAACTCTCCTAGTGCAGTTCTTCGATCATTGTGACGCATTAAGGTGAATTATTCCATACGTGAAAATGCGGAATTTCAAATCAAAGTTATAATAGTTTCAAATAAGCTCGACTGCAAAAAACCTGAAAGCTAGTGCCAAGTGTCGCTTCGCGCGATCGGCAAAAAACTCCTACAATTATAAATAATCGGTTTCACCGCCCTCACAACCCATGAGCAACCCAGAAAGCAAAAGCATCACCCGCGAATTGCAAAGCCACGCCGCCATTCTCGGCGGCTTCGTCTCCCTCCTCTGGATTATCGAAATTGTCGATGTATTCCTATTCCGAGGCGCGCTGAATGCCTACGGAGTCCGCCCCCGCAGCATCCAAGGACTTGAAGGCATCATATTCATGCCTTTTTTGCACGGCAGTTTTGCTCACTTAGCAGCTAATACCCTCCCGTTTGTGACATTTGGTTGGTTAATCATGCTGCGAGAAACTAGGGACTTTTTCATCGTGAGTGCCATCACTATCCTAGTCAGCGGATTCGGCGTTTGGCTGACAGGCGCGCCCAATTCCGTCCACATTGGTGCCAGCGGATTAATCTTTGGTTACTTCGGCTTTCTGCTGCTGCGGGGCTATTTTGAACGCAGCTTTACCTCTATTTTGGTATCTTTAATTGTAGGTTTCTTCTACGGCAGTTTAATTTGGGGAGTTTTGCCTTCGCAGCCGGGAGTTTCCTGGCAAGGGCATTTCTTTGGCTTTGCTGGCGGGATATTAGCAGCTCAACTTTTGGGGCGGCAGAAACGGCAAATTAACTAGAATAAGACTGAGGGTGCATCGTATCATCACCTTGGTTTCTTGCTCATAAATTATCGGAAAGCGCAGGTTTTTTGGCAAGAAACCCGATTTATTTTGTAATACAACTTATGAAAAATAGGGCTAAATATAGATTGTACGTGAGCATCTGTAGAGACACGCCATTGCAGTCTCGGGCTCCAAGAGCAGCGACTTTTAATAATTGGTATACTATTTGATAATTGTAGCCAAACTTTTTTTAATTGGTATAACAAGTGCGTCCCGGATAGCAAGACTAACTGCTGACCAATAATTCAACTTGAGCCGGCAAGCATACGATGAAAACCGAACCGCAATCTAACTGGCTTTGAACCTGCATATCGCCCCCCATCATCAAGCAAAAATGACGGCTAATAGTCAATCCCAAACCTGTGCCGCCGTACTTGCGCGTAGTTGAAGCGTCGCCCTGCATAAAAGCTTGAAATAAATGCTGCATTTGTTCGGCCGGAATCCCAATGCCGGTATCAGCAACGCGAAAAATTATTAAGTCGGAAGGTTCTGCTATTTCTTGAGTTGTTAAGCTGTCATGTTTAACTCTTTCAACGGATAGGGTAATAGTGCCACCTTCCGTAAATTTGGCTGCATTGCTCAGCAGGTTGAGCAATATTTGACGGGTTTTGGTAATGTCAGCATACATCATTCCCAACTCGCTAGCACAATTAACTTTAAACTGATTATTATTTTTCTCTACCAATGGTTCGACTGTCGAAACTACCTCCTCAATTAAATTAACTGGGTTGAAAGTTTCTAGGTAAAGTTCCATGCGCCCTGCTTCAATCTTAGAAATATCTAAAATATCGCTAATTAAAGACAGCAAGTGTTTGCCGGCAGTTTGAATTTTTTGCAAGTCTGGGATAATATCTTCGTGGCCTAAATCTTCAGCATCTTCTTTGAGCATATCGCTGTAACCGATAATTGCGTTGAGGGGAGTACGCAATTCGTGGCTCATATTGGCTAAAAAAGCGCTTTTGGCTTGGCTTGCAGCTTGAGCCGTTTGAGCAACTTTTTGGAATTCTTCTGCTAATTTGCGCTGGGTGATGTCTTCTGCAATGCCGACGATGCGGTAAATTTCTCCGGTTTCGTTGCGGACTGGAAAAGCCCGATCGCGCACCCAGCAAACTGAACCGTCAGATCGCACTACCCGATACTCCTCATCATAATCGCCCCGCAGGTGTTTCTCAAAAGCAGCCTTGACGCGATCGCGATCCTCCGGGTGAATAGCATTCCAAAAAGCATCCGGTTCTGAAAGCAAAATCTGATAGCTCAAATGCCATATTTTCTGGCAAGCTGGACTCACATAAATTATTTGCTGTTGATTTGGTTCTCTAATCCAAAATACCTCATGAATATTTTCTGCCAACTGGCGAAACCGCTCCTCACTAGCCCGCAACTGCTCCATCGCAGTGTGAAACTCCGTAACATCTTGAACTAGCGATGCCACTCCGATGATACAGCCGTCAGCATCAACCAAAGTAGTATTGTACCATTCACAAAGAATAATTTGGCCGTCCTTTCTAATATTCTGGTTAATGCTACTAACTCCTCCTTGATTAGTGAGCAAAGTAATAGATAGTTGCCTGACATACTCCTTAGCATTTTCAGGAACTATGAGATCGACTCCGTGGCGTCCCATTGCTTCCAAGCGATTGTATCCAAAAATTCTTTCGGCTGACAGATTCCAGTCGGCTACTTCAAAATTGAGATTCCATTCGATCGCCCCCAAAGGAGTTTGATAAAGATGGAGAGCGAGTTTTTGCTGAGATTGTTTCAGAGAGCCAATTAATTTAATTTTATCTGCGATCGCAGCTTCCACCCGTTCTTCGAGAGTAGCAAACGACTCTTCCAATTGACCGGCCATCGTATTAAAAGAGCGGGCCAGGACACCCACCTCATCCTCCCGCTCTACAGACACCATCAAGCGGGGATCTACCGCCATCGAGTCCCATTCTCCTCGCGACAGAGCCTCCGCAGCCTTGCTCAGACGCTGAATCGGGATCACAATCCACCTCGAAGTCAGAAACCCTAGAACCGTCGCCACCACCAAAGCACCGAAACACAGCCACACTGTGTAGCGAGTGTTGGCGTTAATTTCTTCCATAAAATCGGCTTCGGGAACCGCCAGCACAATCAACCAGTCGAGGCCCCTGCTGTCTGAGAAGGGTGTCACCTGTAGAAAGTGGCGTTTTCCGCCGATCGCAAAATCTAGCTGGTAAGTGGTGTCAATCTTGCTCAAATCCCCGAAGCGCTGTGTCAAATAGCGGGTTGTCGATCGAATTAAAACATTCTGGCTGCTCGCTGCAGCAATCCGTTTCGCAACGCCGTTGCTCACAATAAATGGCGGTTCTGGAGTAGAATTTGCGACCAATTGTCCAGATCTTTCTATAATAAAAGTTTTGCCAGACTTACCAATTTTTAGAGTTCCCAAGAATTGATTGATTTGGGAAAGTAGCAAATCCGAACCCACAACTCCAATCAATTCTCCTCGGTTGCCATAAACTGGTTGTGCAGCCGTAATCGCCAGTTTGGGAGTGTCAAAATAACTATAAATTTTACTCCAGGTAGGTTTGCCAGTCCGCACCGGAGCCGTATACCAAGGTCGGAGGCGGGGGTCGTAGCTGGGAATAGTCTTTAATAGCTCGATCTCGTCCCCGAACTCCGACGGCGCGTAGCTGTAAAAGTTATAGCCAGTAGATTGATTAGAAATCCGAACTTGCAACTTGCCGTTGTCGAGGCGTTCAACTCCCGTAAAAGTTTTTTGTTCGGACCCGAATTGAATGTAGCTAATTTTATCAAAGATTTTGATTTGCTTGGAGAAGTAACTGCGTAAACTAGCGGAATCCTGCACGTTCAAAATGCCGAGACGGATGGCATCGAGATTGAGTTGATTGACTTGGTGCGGCGTTTCGATATAACTATGAATGTGTTGCTCGATGCGCGATGTGACTTCCGCCCGCAGTTGCGCGGCAACATCGTTGACGGCCCTGCGCCCGTTGCGTAGCGACAGCCACCCCGTCAGCCCTACCGCAGCGAAAGTCTGGAGGGCAAAAGGCACGACAAGGACGATGCGAATTGGCATTTTACCCGACATTTTGAAAATCCGGTCTGTCAGAGATCTGATTGGCATGATCGAGCAGAAATATTACAAATCTACAACATTTAAGTAAGGTACAACCTGTTGAGCGCAGATTTTGAAAGTTGAGATTGTTTGAGCAGACCAAGTGCTGTTAAGAAATCGGAATCTGCCGCTGGTTACTGAATTTTTAACGGCTGCCACCGCCATCTTAACGCGATCGCGAGCTTTGGGAGGGCGATCGAGATGAGTCTTCGACACATTCTGGGACGATCGTACTCTGGGAGATTTGAGATTTGAGACATCGGCGCACGATCGCCCTGACGATTTAGATTGAGACAGACTTTTGTTAGCTCTTTGGTAAAAAACCGGGTTTGACAATCGACTATACTCCATCTAGACCTTTAATCCCCATCGAAACCAGATTTCTGCACTATTAATGCGTCCAGCACCGAAGCGTGTTTCTTGTTTAGTCCTCCGTGCGTAAGTCCTAAGTGTTTGAGCGTTGCTGCAACTAAGTATGTTAGTAAACGTGGTTTCATGGAACGGTTTCTGTATATTTCTCGATTTGTATTCCTCCAACAGTAAAATCCTCTCCTCCTGATCTTCTTCTCTCCCTCTCTCCGTCAAAAATCACAGACAATTCCAGATGGCGGCAGCTTATTTTCACAACCAGCTACTTTTGATAGAGCGCAACTAAACTCCGGTTGGGTACAATTAGGATAGTAGGATGCAGCTAGCGGAGGCATGGATGATGAACGCAGTTATGGCTAATTTTGGTACTGTTCTCGGACTGAGTTCAATTTTGATCGGTTTCACCCCGGCAGTTTTCGCCCAACAAAGAATGCAATCAGAGTCCCAAAATTCGGAAACGACTTTATCGGGGGATTCTCTGAGGACTGTGGAGGACAGAACAGTGGACTCGGACTACCAAAACTTGATTGGTGAATCAAAAACGGGGGCTAATTCTGCTAGGAGGGAGCGCAGCTTGGCTGATACATTTCGCCTCAAAGTTGGCCCGGAATTGGAATTTATTACTACTCCTTCCGACGCCCGACGCCAAGGAAATCCCTTACCTATTAAACCGAGCGACAGCGGCACAGAAGCGGGAGTTCAGCTTCAGCTAGGACTGTAGCCATTTTAAGTGAATTGATGTCAAGCGATCGATCGCCCGATCCTATTTTTGAGGCTGGGAGATATTGTGACTGCGATCGCCTTTTTTTATGAGTTTTATCACAAGTTGCGTGCGCTTTCCATCACACCACATCGCCCCTTATCAACAGAAAATTAGGACTATTAAACTTCAAATTCAGTCAAATCGGATACATATCTTTACAAAATCGCATAAAACAGGCGGTGAATGTGATGGGAAAGGCTCAACTGATCGATTATTTGCGGGGAGAATTGGCGCTATCGAATTCTGCGATCGCCGTTGCTCTCAGACACGGCGAAGAAGATGCCAGCCAACTGCCGATGGTGTTGTGGCAGTACGGGTTAGTGACGCTGAAACAGTTAGATTTGATCTTTGATTGGCTGCAAGCTCAATCGGCTTAGCAATTTAAAATGCAAAGTTTAAAAACAGGGATATTGAATTGCTGATTTTTGAGAAATAAAGCTTGCACAAACGGGCGTAGAAAAGTATGGGGTTGATTGTTGAGGGTCTAGTTGATTTTTTCCTTTGGAACACAAATATGCGGTAGGGACACAGCAATGCTGCGTCCCTATTTTATGAATTTTCCGATAAGATAAGCCCCAGCAACTTTTTGGTTGCTGGGGCTTATCTGATTAAATTTGGTGGCGGGAAGTGGATTTGAACCACTGACCTTCGGGTTATGAGCCCGACGAGCTACCAGACTGCTCTATCCCGCGTCGCTTTGTCTACTCTCTACTCTCAAAAATCAAACCCTGGAACTTCAACAATTACAGGGTTTGTTTCAAGTTGGTGGCGGGAAGTGGATTTGAACCACTGACCTTCGGGTTATGAGCCCGACGAGCTACCAGGCTGCTCTATCCCGCGTCGCTTTGTCTACTCTCTAATATAAACATACCTTCCGAAAAATTGCAACCCCTAAATCAAAAAAAAAATTGAGATTGTGGGAGGGGTTGCTGAAATCGGCTCAGAGTATCGAAGAGGGAGAGGGGAGGGGGAGAGGGGGAGAGGGGGAGAGAGGGGGAGAGAGGGGGAGAGGGGGAGAGAGGGGGAGAGGGGGGGGGAGGATTTTTGGTCGGTTATTTAGATCTACAATTTGAATGCAGAACAACTTAGAGCATCGAAACTTCCCCGACTACCTCCAAGCGCTTAAAATCGCTGAGAGTCAGGTAAGTGTCCGAAAGAGTTTCGGCTTGAGTCGGAGTAATCCACCCCAACTGCTTGAGCAAGTGAATTGCCACAGCAAATTTAGCGCGCTTGCCACCATCGGCGATTTTAATGGCCAAGCCCATACCTTCACCAACGCGGCCAATGCACTGCACCCCTTCTGCGCCGGACTTGCTGACCAATTCTCCTTGAGTCAAGCGCATCAGTTCCGTGTCAAATCTTCCCTCACCGGCAACCATCATCGGGTGGTGAGTCATAGCGCGGACAATCCGCTCCATATCCACATTGTCGCCGGAGGCTAACTTAGCGTACAAAGATGCCATTTGTCCCAACTGCAACAAATAGGTAGGAGCGCCGCAGTCGTCGCGAGCGCTGATAAACTCTTCGGCAGGCATGGCCAGCAAGTCAGCCACCTTGCCCAAAATAAGTTGCTGGACGGGATGTTTGCGGCGCAAATAAGTATCCAGCGGCCAGTGCATTTGCTGACAGACAGCCAGCATTCCGGCGTGTTTACCGGAACAGTTGTATTGCAGGGGGCTTTTTTTGCCTTCAGGAATGGGGCATTGAAGTTTAGATGGGTCTATGTCGCAGCGCCACAGGACGTTAAATACCTGTCGCGATTGCTCGATCGTACCTTGATGAGAACTGCAAATAATCGCTAAATCTCGATCGGTCAATTCGTAGCGTTCCAAAGTCCCGCTCGCCGTCACAGCCAAAGCTTGAAACGGTTTGAGAGAAGAACGGACAAATGTCGCCGTTTCCGAGTTACCCGCAACGGACAGAACGCGCCCGCGTTTGTCACAGACAGCGGCTTGGGCGCGATGCCTAGATTCCACAATACCTTCGCGCAGCAGTGTGACTTCCAGTTCGGGAGCTTGGGTTCGTTTTCCCCTTGTCATATCAATTTTAGATTTTAGATTTTAGATTTTAGATTTGGTGGAGGAAGTTGTAAGGGGGCGGCGACAAAAGCACACCGCCCGGACAACTCAAAACTTCCCTGTCACGATTCCCGATTACAAACAATTCCAAATTATTCCCCCGGCAACCAGCAATACAGTCAAACCATAAAATGTCTGCCGCAAACGCCTGAGAATTGGTTCTAGTTCGTAGTTGACTATCAACTGGTCTTGAGCTAAAATCTCCGGTGTTTTAGGCCAAGATTGACAATCGTACCAGCCTGACTCTTCGTAGACGACGGTGGGATTTACAAGGCGCGATCGCACGTAGAACCAACCCAAGTAAAGTCGCAGCAAAGCCAATCCTAGAATAAAACTGGCACCGGCTGCCGCGCACAGGGCAAACTGAACTGGATACTTGAAGGGAGCAAAGCTAGAAGCAGCTATCGGCCCGGATACCAAGCAACTCCAACCCCAAACCCAAGCTAGTTTTGCCAAATACTCAGGCCAATCGAGAGTTACCCAGCTAAAAAACCCAGACTCTGTAAGTTCTTGGTATTCATTAACCGGGCGCTGTTCTTGCGGAACAGGACAAATAGAAACAGAAGCGTTTTTCACATTAGCATTCCTCTGCGCTGGAAAAATCAATCCGTTCGGCGTGTCCCCAAAACGCTTCTAAATTGTAAAACTCGCGCTCTTGGGGTTTCAAGATGTGGATAATCGCGTCGCCGTAGTCCATGACTACCCAACTTGCGTCTGATAGCCCTTGTGTACGCAGCGGCAACCGTCCCCATTCTTCTTCTACTTGGTCGGCGATGGCTTGGGAGATGGCTCGTACTTGGACGTTGGAAAATCCGGTGACGATCGCAAAGTAGTCTGCCAGATAGCATACTTCTGACACTTTGAGCAATACAATATCAACGGCTTTGCGGTCATCGGCAGCTTGGGCAGCCGTCACGATCAGGCCGCGCGTTTCGTCTGAGGTGGCGCTGTCTGTTGCTGTAGACTGAGTTCTGGAATATTCGAGTTGGGTTAGATCTGACATTAAGTGTTTAAGTTCCTAATTGAGACAGTAAAGGAAAATCGGTTGTTGGCGGTTTGAGATTGGAAATAGGAGTTAGGTGGAAGTCAGAAGTAAGTAAAGGATTGCTGGTAAATTTTACTTTTAACTGGTGATTTGTTCGATCGACTTCCCTGTCGAATTTCCTGTTTCCGGTGATTGGCGAGCCATTTGCAGCGCCCAATTGCGCGTAAGTACGGTGCGCGGGTGAATGTAGCAGCGAGTTTCTAGCAAATATTTCAGAGAATAATCGCTAGTTTGCCACACGCCTGCATAAAGATTTTGCCAGCTTGCCTCGCGCAGTGCTGCTAGTTGGGGGGTGTTGCCGCGGCTCGGCTCTATAGAGTCTGCTACAAATACGGCACAACTGAGCTGGCTCATGCTTGGTCGGCCGAGGGTATGATTGGCGATTGCGTCCAAAATTTCTCGATCGACCACCCCGAATTCGTCTCTAGCGACGATCGCGCTGGCGTCTGCGTGCAGCAAATGCGGGTGTGCTTCCAACACTGAGTCTAACTCTAAACCTTCCTTCTGAGCCATTTGCAGCAACAGTTGGGGTTTGAAGTATTTTGCTGCGTCGTGCAACAATCCGGCCGATCGAGCTTTTGCTTCGTCGAGGCCGTAATGGCGAGCCAAGTCACCTGCTGTCTGTTCGACTCCGAGGATGTGTGTGATGCGGGCGGCAGGAACGCGGTGTGAGAGCCAAGCTAGGACGTTTTCGCGCGTAGGTGCAAGTGTCAAATATTAACTCCCAAATTGTAGGATCTACTATTTTAGCCTTTTGTTTTAATGAATTGCGGTGTCAGGTAGCAGTTAGGTGATATTTTCTGGTAACTGCTTGAATATTAGACTCCAATTGCATAAATCTTTGATGCACTCTTGGAAACCGCAGATCGACGCTTGCTTAACGCAGATGTTTTTCCTAATTATTTGCCTAGACCGGCAATTTACCTATTTTTTCACCTGTCCCTACTCTGAAACTTGGTCTGATGGACTTGATATTATTTCTAATTATTTCATTTGTTTTACTTTTAGTTAGTGCCATCAAAGGTTATTTTGTACTTTATCCGTTGCTAGCTTCTATGGCAATTTTTATTGCCATTTTGTTGAGAAGGGGATTTCAGATAAACAGCTTAATCAAAATGGCTGTGGCTGGCAGTCAAAAGTCTTTTTCAGTAATCGGTATTTTACTGTTAATCGGGGCAGTCATGGCCGTATGGATGGCTGCGGGGACGGTTCCGGTTCTCGTATATTGGGGAATTAAATTAATTAGCCCTCAATATTTTATTTTTTGGGCGTTTATCTTAACTAGCACGGTTTCTGTGCTGCTGGGGACTTCCTTTGGTACTGCGAGCACGATCGGCATTGCTTTAACGATCGCAGCCAAGGGCAGCGGTGTCAATCCCAATACGATCGCGGGGGCAATAATTGCCGGAGCTTATTTTGGCGATCGGTGTTCTCCCATGTCTTCTAGCGCTAATTTGATTGCCGCCATTACCCGCACAGACATTTATAAGAACCTCAAAAATATGGCGGTAACAGCTTTTTATCCGCTGATAGTTTCCAGCATCTTGTATTTAATCTTATCCTTAGCAAATCCCGTAGAAGTTGCTGGCAATAACCTGGCTTTGGAACTTGGCAAAGCCTTCAATCTCAACTGGATAACTTTGCTGCCAGCCTTGACAATTTTAATCCTTTGTGTATTGCGAGTTGAGGTCAAAATTGCCATGACTGTTAGTCTAATTGCCGGAAGTGCGATCGCCATTTTCGTGCAAGGTTATTCGCCGCTGGACATTCTGCAATTCGCGATCGCCGGATTCAAGTTAGAATCAACTTCGAGTTTAAAAGATATTGTGGCGGGAGGAGGGATTTTGTCGATGGTCAAAGTTTCAATAATTGTAATTGTATCGACAGCATTTGCCGGCCTTTTTGCAGGAACAAAAACGCTAGAATTTATTGAATTGTATCTAAACAAAGCTCGAACGAGAGGCGATTTATTTTGTGGAACGACAATCATAGGAATTTTATCGGCTGCATTTGGCTGCACCCAAACAATCGCCATCCTTCTGACTCATCAGTTAGTTGAGGAAAAATACCGAAAAGAAGGATTAGATAATTATCAACTTGCTGTAGATTTAGAAAACACCGCTGTTGTGATTTCTCCCTTAATTCCTTGGAATATTGCCGGATTAGTGCCTGCAACCATCTTGAGCGTCAATGCAGATTTTATCCCTTATGCCTTTTATTTGTATCTCATTCCGTTGTTTAACTTGATTCAAATTAAATTGGCTAAACCTCATAAAAATTCGCCCTACTAATAAATGAATAATAGAATGTCAATCGGTTATGTTTTGGCAGTAGTTGCGACTGCTATTTGGGCCGGTAACTTCATCGTTGCTAGAGCTTTGAATCAGGATGTTTTGCCGATCGGTCTAGCTTTCTGGCGATGGACGATTGCTGTGGCTACATTAGCACCATTCACCGTGCGGGCGGCAGTTGCAGATTGGAAATTGATTCAAAAATCTCTCCCTTACTTGACTGTATCGGCCCTGTTAGGCGTGACTACTTTTAACACTTTGATCTATGTTGCCGGTCACACAACCCTGGCGGTGAATATGGCGTTAATTGCCAGTTGTTCCCCGGTTTTTATTGTACTTATGTCTCGTCTTTTTTACGGAGAAACTATCTCGTTAATGCGCGCTGCCGGCATTGCGATCGCCGTCAGCGGTGTTGTATTGTTAATCGCGGGAGGCTCGTTAGAAAGGCTGCTGAGTATTTCCTTTGCGATCGGCGATTTGTATATGCTATTGGCATCTATCATCTTTGCTGGCTACACTATGCTGGTGAAGCGCAAGCCACCAAACCTGCGGATGACAACTTTTACTTTATGCACTTTTAGTTTGGGGCTGTTGTTTTTATCGCCCTTCTATGCACTGGAATGTTGGATTTATCACCCTGTGGCGTTCAATCCTTCGATCGCCCTAGCGTTACTTTATGTGGGGGTTCTGTCGTCGGTGGTGGCGTTTCTGGCGTGGAATCAGGCGATCGCCCTGATTGGCCCGAACCGCACAGCCTTAATCTATTACCTGATTCCAGTGTTTAGCGGTATTGCTGCGTGGCTGTTTCTCGGTGAAGCGATTTCGTTGGTGCATATTTTTAGTACATTGGCGATCGTCTGTGGCATTATTATTACTAATCGCACTAAATCAAGCCTTGTCGGAATCAGGAACATACCGAAAAATTGAATTATATTATCTCAGATAACATGACTATCCTCAAGTTTGTAGTGAGGACTTCAGTTTTTTCATCAGCCTTTTAGTCGATCGCGACTAAAGTCGTTACTACAAAAGAGCGCTACCTATTGCACTAATCCAATTATCTGATTACTTTGGCAGCGGTGCCAAGACTTTCTCAGCATGATTCGCCGCCACCGCCGCAAATAAAGCCTCATAATGATTCAAAGCTTCCTCAAATCCGTAATTCTCAACAGCATAATTTCTACCTTGCTCGCCCAACGCATTCACCTTAGCAGGATTTAAGAACAAATCCTCCACAGCATCAGCCAAAGCCTCCGCATCTTCCGGCGCTATTACAACCCCGCCACCGCTTTGCTGGACTGCTTTGTGCGCCGTACCAGTTTCGGGAACCGACGCCAAAATTGCCCTACCGCTGGCGAGAATTACTTGAATTTTTGAAGGCATATTGAAGTTAGTAACGCGCAGCTTTTGTACGACTAAACTCACATCAGCAGCAGCTAACAGTTCCGGCAATTTTTCTCGCGGTTCAAAGGGTAGCAACATTACATTAGTAGCTTTATAAGTTTCGCAATCTTTTTGCAAGCGCGCTAGTGCTGTTGATTCTCCGACAATTACAAAAGCAATTTCAACTATGTGTTTCAAACGGGCTGCTGCTTTGACAACTGTTTGCAATCCCTGAGTCAGGGCAATATTTCCAGCATACAGAACGACAAATTTGCCCTTGAGTTTGTGGGTTTCTCGAAAGGGGTTATTTTCTTTGGGTAAGGGGCGAATGAAATTGACATCAACCCAATTGGGAAGGCAAACTATTTTTTCTGGGGGTACTCCCTGAGAGTGCAATTTTTTGATAAAACCGCTGTCGATGACGCTGACTTGGCTGGCTGTGCTGTAGGCAAATTTTTCTAAGGCGTCAGCAATCTTAATTAGCAGTCCGTTTTTTTTCACCAAGCCGACGCGCACGGCTGCTTCTGAGACTATATCCTGTACGTTGAGGACGATCGGGCAAGCGCGACTCCAGCCGTAGAGGGCAACAGGGACGCAAATCGGTAAAGGGGGCATTGTTGAGAAAATTACGTCGGGGCGCCAGCCGCTGAAGGCTTGGACGGCGCTGGAGAGGACAAAACTGCCATCTAGTAAAAGTCTGTCTAGGAGGCTGGGATGGGGGCCGTTGACGCGCAGGTAGCTGCGCTGAATTGTGACGCCTTTGTGTTCTTCGGTGAGGTAAAATTTGCCCTGATATTGGGGATAAATCCGGCGCTGGGGATAGTTGGGCATTCCGGTGATGACTCGCACTTGGTGGCCGCGCTTGACTAAGCCTTGCGCTAGTTCTGTCATCAGGGGGGCAATGCCGATCGGCTCTGGATAGTAGTTATAGGAATAAATTAGAATACGCATAATATTTATTTTGCAGCAAATTGTCCTGCCGCGACGCGAGTCTACACCCGGTGAGTTGCAGAGGATGTGGTTGGGTTCCGGGTAGCACAACAGGGGGCGGTGCTGGAACCTTCCACTTTTTGCAAAAGAAGCCGCTCTGGATCGGGCGGGCCGCAAGCGCTTTCAGGTAAGGTTTTTTCGCATTACCAAGCAGTTGCGGCGATCGTCGGTACGGATATACCGAAGATCGTCTGTGAGCTTGTACATGAACACAAGTCCCCTTTCTCCTTCTCTGTCTAAGGGATCGCGCTGCTCTTGCATGATCGAGTGCAGCTTTGCTTCCAGGTTGAATGGTTGACCCCTGTCCCAAATCCTAATTTCTAAGTAATCGGCAAACACTTTTACCTCAATGTCGATCGGCGTCGCGGAGGGCAAGTTCTGGTGAGCGTGGCGGACAGCGTTTGTAAAGCCTTCGTTGACGATCAGCCGGCACTGCCACCAGAAATCCGCCGGCAGCAGCGGCAAAACTATATTCTCCAACCATTCCAAAATGGATGTTAAAGCCTCCAAGTCTGTTTCAACTTGAAGGTGCGACTCGGCCTTTGGTTGCTCGTTTTTCATTTTTTTTCCCCCTTGTCGGCCCCCACCAGCACTATACTCAGCACCAGAAAGAGAGGAAATTGAGGGCTCTGTCTTGGCAACATATTAGTTAAGTCAAGCTTGAGTTGAAGAAGCTCGTTTTGCCTCAAGGTGAGCATTCCTTTCGCACCATTTACTCGCACAGAAAATGAGAGACTTCCGATACTGTAACCCGCCTCAATAGGGCGTTTAAATTAGGAAAATTCCCGATTCAGCTTGCGACGAGTGGTTTGAGTTTCCACCGTGTTAGCAGTCGGTACTTTTGTGACGATCCTACTCTGAATCAAAGATTACAGTGTAGGCATCTGAGTCCTGTTAAGGATATCGAGATCTTCCTTCGAGGTACTCCAAAATGTTTCTCTCGCTCGGCGTTTTATAGTGAGGAACACGTCGGGCCCCACTGTTTTTGCAGTATATCAAAGATTGTTTGTTCAGGCTGTGAAGGTTTTCCCGTCCTACGGCTTCGGCGGGCTGCGCCAACGGCATCGGTCAACCTTCCATCCCCACACATAAACCGGGCTTTCATCCCACCCACCTATCAAAGATTAGGTCGTGGGGATTCCCGCGCCCGCTAGCTAAACATAGGTTAGTTTTTGTCGTCATTGAAAACCCTGGTGGCGTAATTCGAGCCTGACCAGAACTGCCAAATTGCTAATTCGTAGTTCGATCGCCTATTTAGCAACTAGCTGCCCATTTTTTCGGTGTGAATTTTAACACTTAATAGTAACTTAGCGATCGCTACCGAGTCTGCTTAACTAAATATCGAGTTCGAGTTCCAGCAGCCCCTCGGCAACAGCACCCGATAGTTCAGCAATGAGTTGTTGAGGACTCCTACACAGCACCGCTATTTTTGTTAAACAGGACTGTTATAGTTTTAACAATTAGTTTCAAGTCATAGATCAGGCTCCAGTTTTCTTGATATTTTAAATCTAAACGGATGACATCTTCAAAATCGCGGACTTGAGAGCGACCGTTGACTTGCCATTCGCCAGTCATCCCGGGCTTGACATCCAAACGCTGCCACTGAGGGACTTCGTAGCGATCTACTTCGTCTGGAGTAGGCGGTCTGGTGCCGACTAGACTCATTTCGCCTTTGAGCACGTTCCAAAACTGCGGCAGTTCGTCGAGACTGGTTTTGCGTAAGATTCGCCCGACTTTGGTAATCCGGGGGTCGTTGTCATTTTTGAAAAATGCGCCCGAAGCTTGGTTTTGAATTTGGTCTTTCATAGCTTCGGCGTTGGTACACATCGATCGAAATTTCCAAATCTGAAATTTTCTCCCCATCCAGCCGCAGCGGGTTTGTGCAAAAAATATCGGGCCTGGATCGTTGATGGTGATTGCTGCGGCTATGGGTACGAACAAAATTGCTGTAATCACCAAACCGACTAGGGCCCCAAGAATGTCTATCAGCCGTTTCACCAACGATTGCACTGAGGGGTGCGTCATCGGTAGGTGGTTGTCCGGGGAGTTGGTTTCTGCCGGAGTTGAGGTGGCAGGGGTCTGCTCGATCGTGAGCACTTGATCTAAACTGGTGAGAGCGAATACTGCCATCACCTGCGGCTTAAGGCTGCGAAGCACCAAGTCGCTGCCGCGCTGTTTGGCAAATTTGAGATTGCTGACTAAAGCACCAATTCCGCTACTGTCAATAAACGTCGTGTGAGTGAAGTCTAGGACAATTTTGCTGGGAGCGGTGCTTTCAGAGAAAAGTTGCTGGCAGGTTTTTTTGAAGTTTACGGCTTCAAGTACGCTCAAGCGCACGGGTATGTGAACCGAGGGAATCTCGTCGAAGTACGTAACCCGAAAATCTTCTGCCTCTGGGGTTGTGCTGACCATGAAGTCCTAGTTTCAAATTTCAAACTGATATCTTTAACCTATTCTGTCTTACCCGCTCCACCTTTACCAAATATTGTTTTTACCACCGGGCTAGCTTTATCGCAACTTTACAAAAATGCCAGAAAAGCTTGTTGCCGATCGTCCCGATATCGAAGGCCGAGGTAAACTCTAGTCTACCAGTCCCTGTTTGGGCGGAAAAATAATTTTGAACGCAGCCGCCGCCCAACTTTCACCTTTGATATCAGATACGTTCCATTGACCGCAATATGTAGTGCGGACGACCCTCCGCCCTCAGCCGGAGGACTTGCATTGGACACGGGCGATCCGTTTTTGTTCTACTAATCCACCGGACATGATATGAATCAAGATTTTTATCACTTCTGGCCGATTAATTTTGTCTTTAAAAATTCCGATGTCTGTCTTGTAGCGGGATAGCAAGCGCAGTTAACGCTTAACAGTTAACTGGAAAGTCAAGAGTTAACCGTTAACTAAAAAATCCCTGCACCAAACGTCGGGAAATGAGGTTAAGAATTGTAGACGTTTTCTGACTGGGAGGTTTCGCGGGTGATGGGTTTGACTTTGGCTTTGGCCTTGGCTGCGTTGCGTTTGAGGGCCTGGAGACGAGCTTCGTATTTAGCCCGCTGCTGTTTTTTGGAGGTTTGCTCGATTAAGGTTTTTAAGGCGCTACCGAGGCTTTTGTAGGCGTTTGGGAGAGTGTAGCCGAAGCGGGTGGCGAGGGTAAGGGCTTTTTCGTCTGCATCTACTGCTTCTTTTAGACTTTTCTCTCCGTTGTTTTTTTGGTAAAGCCTCCAGCCGGAGACGCCGCAGAGGGATAGGGCCAACACCAGCAGCAAGCCGTCTTGCACCCAAAGTTCGCCGACTGCGCCGCCTAAACCAATGGCGAGGGCTGCCATTTCCCAACCGTCTCTGGGGATGGTGTCGTTTTGGATTCTGGCGACTTCGTGCCAAAATAAAAGATTGCGCTGATCCATTGCTAGCTGTTCCCAGCGGATCAGGTCTATTTGAATTTCTACCTGGTCTTTGCCTATTTCTTCGCTGCGGATCAGGGTTGGATTAACTTCTATTGTTTTTTCTACTGTTACCCAACTTTGGAGTTCTGGGGGCAGTATATTTTTCAAGCGCCGGATCTCACTCATCTCGGCTCTTGCTGTAGAGGTTGCATAGGATGTCATAGCTCCGGCCTATTGATTTTCCAAAGGTTAATATGTGTCTATTTCTGTGAGTATAGCAAACCTTGAATCAAAATTTTGTCTGGCAGCGGGGGCGATTCACGCTCGGGATAGCTACGTTTAACGACCTTTTGGCAATTTTACTCGATTTTACTCTTTGGCGGGGCGATCGCAACTGCCTGCTACATCCTTAACTTTCGACTCTTTGATCAAAGGTTGAATTTCTTGCCGCAATTTCGACCAAGCCGCCAAAATATCAGGCTGAGAAGTTATCCTTTTTTTTGCTAAAAATAGCACTTCTGCATCGAAGGAGAATCTTTTCAACTGTTGATAGTTAAAAATATCAAATTTTTCTAATTTTTATACTCAGGGTTCGAGTTGTTCGAGGGATTACGCTAAGTCGCCATTCATGAAAAAATGCAGTCTGTGTCTAAATATTTACATCATTTTTTGAACGCATATTCTTTGCCTTGACGCTGGCTGTAAGAAATTAGTTAAATGTGATGTGTGGGGAAAGCTTTCAGTTTATTTTAGAGGATTTTTAGGGTATTGCCGGTCGAGCCGTCGTTAACAATGATAAAATTCTAACCGTGATTTTTTTGAGAAAATTCTAAAATTTTGTCACAGGTTTGCTCTATGCAATTTGCTTTGTCGTAAACAGGCTTAATTACTGCGATTTTCGTGATAGTTGTTCGATCGGGCGATCGCTCAAAGATACTACCACCTAGGGCGGGAAACCACAAGTCAAAAATTACAGGTAAAACTTCGGGTAAGAAATAAGCACAGTCAACTTTGGGCGCTAGTTGCATGAAAAGTGCGATCGGTATAAATTGTATCATGCTAGACTTGCCTTAGCCGATATTTAAGGACGACACGGGCGATCGACAATCTCAATGCTCCCAGCACCAGGCCCCGAAAAACCCTCATACTGCCGCCATAACCCTTTACCTCAAAAGCTTGTAATTGTCAATGGTAAATTATTTGATTAACAAATGGCCCGAGTATTTTCAGCCTGGTATTACGCCAAAAAAAAACGAATTATTAGCTTTTTACTAGCCTTTCTCCTAACTTTCATCACATATCAAACTATCTTAGAAATCGTCACAGTAGAAATTCCGATTTTTGGCTTTCACGATATTGTAAACCTTCAGAATCCCCAGGAAATACCGCCGCAGCGGCGAGATTCTCCCGGCGACTACAGCCAGCAAAACTTAGAACCTTTTTTAGAAGATTTAGTCATTCATAACTATTGGTTTTTGTCAACCCAAGAACTTTACGAATATTTCATCGCCAATCCCAGAAAACAGGTGCCGAGTGAATATCGCGATCGCAAAAAAGTTATGATTACCTTTGACGATGGAAACAAAAGCATTTATACCCACTTACTGCCGATTTTAGACAAACTTGAAAATAAATACGGCAAAAAAACTAAAGTAGTTGTATTTGTCAACTCTGGCTTCTTGGGCCGTCAAAACTCACTCATAAAAAAAGTAACTTGTCAAGACTTGAGACACGGAATGCAGCAAGGTTATTATGATATTCAATCCCACGGGCTGAATCACGAAAAACTCACAAAAATTTCTCTAAAAGCATTAGACAGAGAATTATCTCAAGACCAAATTAGACTGAGGAAATGCACCCAAGATTTAGACCAAAATCGCACAGTCGCCTCGCACATAGCCTACCCGTTTGGCGCTGTCAACAAACAAGTTGAAAAATACGTTGCCCAATATTTTTCATCAGGATACTTGTACGACAGTTCAAAATTAAAACTGCGCTTTTTTCCACCCAATAAATACCGAATATCGAGATTAACAGTGAATAAAAAATCCTCAACAAAAAGACTCAGCAGCTTAGCTTCAGGAAGCTGGCTGCACCAATTAATTGGCAAGTAAAATTTGGCAACTATACAGCATTCAAAACAAATCGGTAAGTGCATTGGAATACACAACATCAGATTCACAAAACACGGTAAAAAACGAAAAGCTTTTTGCAGTTGCAGCAGTTTCCCAACGCGCCGACGCGCTGGATGCGCTGCGGGGAATAGCAGTTTTAGCAATGGTTTTATCAGGTACCATAGCCCGCAAAACATTGCCGGCGTGGATGTATCACGCCCAACTCCCTCCACCAGACCACGTTTTTAATAACAAACTAGCAGGATTAACCTGGGTTGATTTAGTTTTCCCCTTTTTTCTGTTTGCAATGGGTGCCGCAATACCCCTAGCTTTGTCGCGCCGCATCGCCAAGGGATGGGATACAAAAAAAATAATTTTATTTATTTTGCAAAGAGGATGTTTATTGGCATTTTTTGCAATATTTCTCCAGCACATTCGCCCGACTGTAATTAGCCCGGAGGAAGCAAGCAGACTAAAGTGGTGGCTAGGATTGTGTGGATTTTTCCTATTATTTTTGATGTACGTTCGCTGGCCTCAAAAGTGGTCTGCATGGCTGCGTAGGGGATTGACTCTGGCTGCTTGGAGTGCGGGAATAGTCTTCGTATCTCACATCAAATATCCCAGCGGTGTAGGATTTTCAGTTGACCGCAGCGACATCATCTTGATGGTACTTGCAAATATGGCCGTTTTCGGGTCGCTAATTTGGCTGTTTACTCGTTCAAATCTGTGGCTGCGAGTAGGGTTTTTGGGCTTGTTGTTAGCGGCGCGACTGTCTTCTTCTGCTGACGGTTGGATTAACTTAGTTTGGTCGTCCTCTCCTGCACCTTGGCTGTTTCAATTTGATTATTTGAAGTATTTGTTTGTGGTGATTCCGGGTACTGTTGTCGGGGATTTACTGAATCGGTGGATAGAGTATTCTTCGCCGGCAGAGTCGAGTTATGCGAAGTGGAAGAATTGGCGCTATTTTAGCATTCTGGTTTTGATGTTGGCGATTGATTTAACCTTGTTAATTGGACTGCAAGCTAGATGGGTGTGGCAGACTTCGTTAGTGACGCTGATGCTGTGTTTGTGCGGTTGGGTTTTGTTGAAAAAACCTGGAAATGTCACGGAAAAGTTATTGAACCACCTTTATAAATGGGGGTTTTATTGGCTGGCTTTGGGTTTGCTGTTTGAGCCTTATCAAGGGGGAATCAAGAAAGATTCGGCGACGATGAGTTACTTTTTTGTAACGGCGGGAATGGCGATTTTTCTGTTAATTGGGTTGACGGTAATTATCGACGTGTTTCAGAAAAGATGGTTTTTGCAGTTGTTTATTGATAACGGGTTAAACCCGATGATTGGCTACGCAGGATTTGCGAATATTATCTGGCCGATTCTGGTTTTGACTAAATGGGAACCGGTGATTGTTGAGATGACTTCAAGGAATCCGTTTATGGGGTTTTTGAGGGGGTTTGGATATACGGCGATTTTGGCGTTAATTGTGATGGGGTTTACCAGGTTGAAACTATTTTTGAGAACGTGAGATAATTAAAGGGCGAGAACATCTTCACGTTTGGTAAATATAATTTCCTCATCGGCTTGCCTAAACTCAATATTAAACTTATCAAACACAACTTCTCGCCCTAAAAGCATGATATCATTTCCGGTTTGCGATCGTCAGAAAAAAGGTTCGTAGTACGGACTTGCATAGGCTTTCATTTTGCGGACTTAAGTCCGCACTAGGAACGAATCTGATTGCGGTAAATCGAACGGACATAATATGACATCTGCTTTTGCAGGGGTTTTGTTCATAGATGATGCTGTGATTTGCTAGAAATATTTGCTGGGAAAATCCTAGGGAGTTACAGTCTATGAAACTGACTTGAGAATGCCACTTTCTAGCTGATAAATTGCTGCCATAATTCCAGTTTCAGGATTTGTGAGCAGGGATTTTTTGACATCTTTCAAGTATTCTACAATGTGTTCCCGCAAAATCGGTCTTTCTACTGTGACTGTGTGATTGTAATCCCACAAATCCCAGATGATAATGCCGATGCCGACAATCGGGTCGATTAAACCTACTCCCAACTGACTTGCAACTGTACCGCCTGTTTTTGTAGCTACTTTGGCTGCGGCTTTGCTGGCAACTTTTGCGGTAACTTTGCTGCCAATTTTTGCAGCCATTCCCAAGATTAACGGCTTGGCAATCAAGTAACCGCTGCCGCCAACTAATACTTTTAATGATAAATTAGAAATGTTTCCTTGGTCATTAATTGTGGTGGCAATATCGTTAAGATATTTGTCCCAATGTACTTGCGGTATGTTATAATTATTTTGAACTACTTTTACATTTTTGCTAACTTCGGCTATGTACAAGTTAGCAGTATCTTGAGTGATCAATTGAAATCGCATTTGAGCGTTTTTGGGAACCAGCACGCGGTTAGCAAATTCTCTTTGGAAGTCTTCGGTTAATTTTTCAGCAACAGATTGAGATGCTGCTGTCATGTCAAATTTGTTGAATACGGCGGATTTGACGAAAGTGAAAGGGACTGTAAACTCCATCTTTTTTTGATTGAAGTAATCGAAGTACCAATCGAGGAAGTTGTTGTCTACTCGTGCAATTACTTCGGTTTCCCATTTGTCCAATTCTTTTGATGCAAAAGCTTCGGCTGTTGTATGGGATTGTTGGATGGCGTTTTTAATGTCTTGGTTGACTTTGCTAAAATCGTGGGGCGGGGAGACTACAACGGCTGTGGTTGCAGTATTTGTTAGGGACTGGGATATGAGAAAGTTACCTAATAGGGGAATGATGACTACTAGAATGACAACTGTCCAAACCATCGGTGTCACGGTTTTGATAAACTGAGCGAGCACCTTGAGGCGTTCTGTTTTTTCTGAATAGGTAGTTTTTTCCTTGTCTTGACTCATGGCGGTTCTACAAGTGATGAGAATGGGGGCTAGTTTTGATTATAGGCGGCGTTTTGGGCGATCGACCTACGGGTGTGGTTTAAGATTCTAGAATAGTGGAGGGGAAAGCGCGTGAAGCGCAGCTATCCGACACAAAATCGCCAGTTTTTAATTCTTGACTGCATAGAAATTAAAGTGGTACTATTTTTGAATATATTTCAAGCTGTCAATATGACTTCAGATCCTTTTATCCGCAAGCTAGCAGCCATAAATCAAGCTTTATCTTCCCTATCAGCACAAACCTGCACGGAGCCCGGATGCAATCAAGCAGTTCCAAAACCCGGTCACAAATTATGCTACGAACATTGGAAAGCTAACAACGCTCAACCCGTGTCAGCGCCCAAAACTAAACCCCAACAACTCTCTTCTCCCTCACTTCTGTCCGCTACCAGCATCAGCGATAAATTAGAAATATCAAAGCACAAAGTTAACCCAATTTTAGCAGAGTTAGGATTAGTAAACAAAGAGCGCAACGGCTGGGTAGCAACTAAGCGGGGGATGGGTTTTGGGGCGGTGCAAAAAACTTACCCTCAAGACAACACTCCTTATGTGCTTTGGCCAGAATCTATACTGACAAATCAAGTTTTTCTGGCGACTCTTGAGAGTTTGAAAGGTGAAAATTCAGAACAGAGCAAAACAGAAGTCAACACAAAGCTAGGGTTCCGCGAGAAGTTTCGGGCGAGTGCACAGCATCGAACAACCGACGGTCATTTTGTGCGGTCTAAAGCTGAAGTTTTGATTGATAATTGGCTCTATATGGCGGAGCTCGTTCACGCCTATGAACGCCGACTACCCATAGAGGAAGAAGCTTACTGTGACTTTTATATTCCTGGGGGAAAGGTGTATATTGAATACTGGGGATATGAGAACAACCCGGAGTATGCGGCGCGCAAGAAAGTCAAGCAAGAACTATATCAGAAGTACGAACTAAACCTGATTGAGTTAACAGATGAACATATCAAGAATTTGGATGATTATTTGCCTAGAATGTTATTAAAATTTGGCGTAATTGTAAATTGATTTAAAAGTTCGATCGCATTTTTCATCCGCGTTCATCTGCGTTAATCTACCTTCATCAGCGGTTGACCAAAAAATCCAAGAGCGATCGCCCTTTACCGCCCCTGAAACTCGATCGTCCTTGATGCTAAACATCAGCCGCAGGTAAAGGAATCTCATCACCGCACTCACAAGCAGTCTCTATCCACAATTCCCTAGCTTCCTCAATGTTCTCCATCGCTTCCGACAAAGTTTCACCCACAGACATACAACCCGGAAGGTCTTTAATTATCACCGTATAACCTTCCGATTCTGGATAAAAAGTAATAGGATATTTCAGACTCAAATAATAATCCAGAGATTTGAATTGACTTTCATCCGCGTTCATCCGCGTTCATCCGCCTACATCAGCGGTTCAAAAAAATAAGGTGAGCAACGCCCACCTTACCATCTTACAAAAAACGATTAAACCTTCGCTTCATTCTTCACCAAATTACCCCAACCCAAATCCTTCAGCGAATTATTCCGGCGCAGCGGGCGAGTCACCAACTCCAAAATATCCCGCGCATTTCCAAAGCCGTGAATTTGAGCAAAAGTAAATTCTACTGACCACTTAGTATTAATTCCCCGCGCTTCCAAAGGATTAGCGTGAGCCATACCAGTAATCACCAAGTCGATGTTTTGCTCGTAAATCCGTTGTAGCTGATTGTAATTGTCTGGTTTCTCGACAATCCGGGGAGTAGGAACTCCCATCTCGTGACAAGTCTTTTCTAACAAAGCCAATTCAGCAGCTTGATAGCGTTTGTCCATGTAGGGAATGCCGATTTCGGGACAAGTCATGCCGCAGCGAATCAAGAAACGCGCTAAAGAAATCTCTAGCAAATTGTCGCCCATGAAGAAGACAGATTTGCCGCGAATTATTTGCAGGTAATCTTCTAAGCCGGCCCAGATTTGCGCTTCTCTTTCGTCTAAACCTTTGGGTTCAATTCCCAACACTGAGCAAATCTTTTCAATCCACGCGCGAGTGCCGTCTGGCCCGATCGGGAATGGCGCACCAATTAGCTTACACTTGCGGCGGCGCATCAAGGTAGAAGCGGTACGGGACAAGAACGGATTCATGCCCGATACATAATAACCTTCTTCCAATACAGGCAATTCAGTGTAGCGCTTGGAAGGCAGCCAGCCGGAAACTTTGATTCCTTGCTTCTTCAATTCTAAGGTTAGCTGAGTGACAACTGGGTCTGGCAAAGATCCGAAAAGTACCAGCGGTGTGTGCTTGACATATTCGGATTCATCGGCTGCAACTTCTTCTTTTTTCTTGCCGAAGTTTAGCAGTTGAGAGATGGCGTTTCTTTCCTGCTTCTGAGATTCTACTACAGGAGCTTTGTCAGGGCATTTAGCGGCCATTGCTGCTAAAACGGTATCTTCCCCTTGGGTAAAGGCGTAATCCAAGCCGTTAGCGCGGGCTGTGACGATGGGAATGCCGATTTCGGCTTCCAGCTTAGGCGCTAAGCCTTCCAAGTCCATTTTGATGATTTCGGTGGTGCAGGTGCCGATCCAGACAATGACGCTGGGGTTACGATCGCGCTTAATTTGCAAGCACAGCCGCTTCAACTCATCAAAATCGTTTAACTGAGCGGAAATATCGCCTTCTTCCAACTCAGCCATCGCATAGCGGGGTTCGGCAAAAATCATTACGCCCATTGCGTTTTGCAAGAAATAGCCGCAAGTCTTGGTACCGATGACTAGGAAAAAGCTGTCTTCAATTTTTTGGTAAAGCCAAGCTACGCAGCTAATGGGACAAAATGTGTGATAATTGCCGGTTTCGCATTCAAAGTTTAAAGCTTCGGGTTCGTTAGTAGTAATAGCAGTCATATTTCAAGTGTTCTCCCTTTAAATTGTTTTTAGTCTCGAACTGGACAGGCGCGCGATCGAGTAAATACTTGTTTTGGGCGATCGCATCTCTTGCTGCGGAAAAGCATAGGTTTTTTTCATCTCTAAGGATAAAAGGTGCAGCGGCGAGAAAATAGCTGTTTTGTGCGATCGCGCTCGAATTGCAGCGAACAATAATAGAAATACCTGGTTTTGGCGCAAGTCCTCTGACAATATAGATGCAGCAAACTGAATATTTATGCAGCCGGAGCATCCCAAATTGAACTTCAAAAATTCGGTACGAGGGTTTACAATCTCTCACTGCGAGGAGAGCCTTGTTTTTCAACTCGCTAAGCTAAAAACCCTTTTGATAGTTGTGAGTTTGAGTTAATTAAAAATTAACAACTCGCAACTCACAACTCACAAATAGAGCGGACAAATTTCAGACTAAGATAGCCTTGGGCGATCGCAACAACCTCATTTAAAATCAGACAAAAAACCCGAAATTTCTTCATCTTCATCATCGACATCCAAATCACCGAGACCTAGAGCATCTAAGTCATCTTCATCAGGATCTCCGGTAGTTGCTTCTCCCAGATCGTCAAGTCCGAGATCGTCGAGGTCATCATCATCATCAGACAGAGAGAAATCGTCCATACCGTCATCGTCCAAGTCGCCCAGATCCAGGTCTAGGTCTAGGTCATCTGAAGTCGATGCCCCAAACGGATCGGGTATTTCTTCCGCGACAAAATCTGGCTCTTCTTCCCCAAACGGATCGGATATCGCCGCTTCGAGGTCTCCAGAGGTCAAAGTCCCAAATTGTGATGAGGCTTCTTCCTCATCGTCATCGCCGAGGTCGAAACCGTCCAAAGCCGAGGCTTCTTCCTCATCGTCATCGCCGAGGTCGAAACCGCCCAAAGCCAAGGCTTCTTCTTCCTCGTCATCGCCGAGGTCGAGACCGTCCAAAGCCAAGGCTTCTTCTTCCTCGTCATCGCCGAGGTCGAGTTCGTCATCGCCGAGGTCGAGACCGCCCAAAGCCAAGGCTTCTTCTTCTTCCTCGTCATCGCCGAGGTCGAAACCGCCCAAAGCCAAGACTTCTTCTTCTTCTTCCTCGTCATCGCCGAGGTCGAGACCGCCCAAAGCCGAGGCTTCTTCTTCCTCGTCATCGCCCATATCGAAGCCAGATACGGCATCTTCCTCGTCATCGCCCATATCGAAGTCAGATAAGGCGTCTTCCTCATCGTCGCCGAGGTCGAGACCGTCCAAAGCCGAGGCTTCTTCTTCCTCGTCATCGCCCAAGTCGAAGTCAGAGACAGCTTCTTCCTCGTCATCGCCCAAGTCGAAGTCAGAGACAACTTCTTCCTCGTCATCGCCCAGGTCGAAGTCAGAGACAGCTTCTTCCTCAAACTCATCGAAGGATTCATCCTCGGAACTGAGTGCATTAGCAGCCACCAGACCGGCGACTCCGGCTACTCCCGCGACTACTCCGGCTGCTAATACCGCACCGCCCAATTGATTCGATTTCGCATCAGCGGGTGCAGCAGTTACTGTTGGAGTTGCTGCGGGTGCAGCAGTTACTGTTGGAGTTGCTGTGGGTGCAGCAGTTACTGTTGGAGTTGCTGCGGGTGCAGCAGTTGCTGTTGGAGTTGCTGCGGGTGCAGCAGTTGCTGTTGGAGTTGCTGTGGGTGCAGCAGTTGCTGTTGGAGTTGCTGTGGGTGCAGCAGTTACTGTTGGAGTTGCTGTGGGTGCGGGAGATTCGCCTGCAGTCTGCAGTCCGGTAATTGAGGGCATACCCAGCGCTATGTCTGGGTCAAAATTTAGCCCCAACACTTCTATCAGACTGTCTGCATCCGGCTTTAGTTTTGAGAAGGGCAGCATTAGTTGCTGGAGTTCCGGCTCCAGGGCAGCCGCAATTCCCAGGATGAGGTAAGAAACAGGCCTTTTCCCGCCGTCGGGTGTAGCGACCGTGTTGTCAGCCGTCATGTGCAGGAGCAGCCAAGCGCGATTCGTCTGGTAGTAGTCCAACCACTTCTGTTTGAGAGCAACTGAAAAAGTATCAAAAAAAGCCATAACCTCATCCTCATCCTGATCGCTAGACGTATTAAACCATCATCAGGTCTAGCTCATCTTCCTCCTTCTTGACCACTGGTTGCACAGGATTTAGATAAAAATCTGACAGCAAGGAGAATAATTCGCGATCGGGCGTGTCGTTGGGCACTACTCCTTCAGGCATTGCCAAAATCTGGTCGGCGATGTTGAGGTAGTAATCGCAGACGTAGTTTAGGGATGGATCGCTTTCGGCCATCTCAAACAATGTTTTACCTTTGACGCGAGAAACGCGGATGTCTTCAATTAGGGGCAGCACTTCTAGCACCGGCATGGGTACGGTGTCTATGTACTTGTCAATCAAGTCGCGCTTGGATGTGCGGTTGCCAATTAAACCGGCGAGTCGCAACGGGTGAGTGCGGGCTTTTTCGCGGACTGAGGCGGCGATGCGGTTGGCTGCGAATAATGCGTCGAACCCGTTGTCGGTGACGATCATGCAGTAGTCGGCGTAGTTCAACGGGGCGGCAAAACCGCCGCACACTACGTCGCCGAGCACGTCAAACAGGATGATGTCGTATTCGTCGAAGGCATTGAGTTCTTTGAGCAGTTTAACGGTCTCTCCGACTACGTAGCCGCCGCAACCAGCTCCTGCCGGGGGGCCGCCTGCTTCTACGCAGTCAACGCCGCCGTAGCCTTTGTAGATGACATCTTCAGGCCAAACGTCTTCGTAGTGATAGTCCTTTTCCTGAAGGGTGTCGATAATTGTGGGTATTAAAAAGCCTGTGAGGGTAAATGTGCTGTCGTGTTTTGGATCGCAACCGATTTGCAAAACTTTCTTGCCGCGCTTGGCTAGGGCAACGGAGATGTTGCAGCTTGTTGTCGATTTGCCAATTCCACCTTTTCCGTAAACTGCGAGTTTCACTCTTTGTTCTCCTATAGGTTTCTATCAAAACGATCGGGGCTGGGGTTTCGCACTTTGATGTTGCGATCGCCCAAATGAAATAGCCTTTCCTCCAATGCCCCTACTGCTATGCCATTTTTGTCTATTTGGGGGTCGGCCGTGTCTTAGCTCGTTGAAAGCATTATTAGCTAACTTGCGAGGAAAAGAAAGGGGGCTGACAAATGAAAATGCTAGTAATTTGATTTATTTTGCATCTTCAGGAATCTTAGCTGCTTTTTTGATTTACAAATCAATTTTTAGCTTTTTTTTAGATTCTAAGTTAATTTTATAATACTTTTTTTGGTTAAAGAGGAACAAAAATAAAACAAAAATTAACTTCTCCAACAATCTGGGCTTTTGGCTTCGGGGCTCTGATGCGGGCAGTTGATGACTTGTACGGCGCGAGGGGAACGCGCACAAAGGCGCTGGTAGATGAGCCAAAGGGGAGAGTGAGTTCGATTAATTGGGTATGGGGATGCCAAAGTTAGACGATTTGAGATTTTGCATTTTTCGATTTGAGATTGGGAAAGATTGATTTTGCTAGGGTTTCTGGTGTTATGTAAAAAATTGTGAATTTTTAGGATTTAGCACAACGGGCTGGGGGACTGGGAGATTTGGGCGAGATTGGGAGATTTGGCAGATTTGGGAGATTTGGCAGATTGCTGGAGAGTGGGAGATGAGGAAAATCTTCCTTCTTCCTCCAAAATCAGACTAATGACTGATGACTAATGACTAAAAACTGCCAACAAACAACTGCCAACTAACCACTGCCAACAAACAACTAACAACTAATGAGTGCTGGCGATCGGAATTTCGATCGCAAATTCAGTACCGAGTCCGGCTTCGGAAACGCATTCAAGCCGCCCTCGGTGCTTTTCTACAACTAAGTGGTAAGAAATAGACAGCCCCAAACCCGTACCCTTACCGACTGGTTTGGTAGTAAAAAATGGGTCAAATAATTGGCTGCGAATGTCATCCGGTATGCCCCGCCCGTTGTCAGAAATCCGGATCGTTACAGAATCGCCAACAACTTCAGTGCGAATGGTAATAGCGGGAATAGTCAATGGAGAACTAGGAATTGACGGTGGTGGATTTTCCCCGTTTCTCTTCGCCCACTCCCCGTTATAGATTTCTTCATCTAAGGCATCAATCGCATTACCGAGAATATTCATAAAGACTTGATTTATTTGACTGCCACAGCACTCGACGCGGGGCAAATCGCCGTATTCCTTAATAATGTGAATTCCTGGATGTCTGCCTTGAGCTTTGAGTCGGTGCTGCAAAATCAACAAAGTGCTGTCGAGTCCTTCGTGAATGTCAACGGGTTTGACGTTAGATTGATCCGATCGCGAAAAATTACGCATGGACAAAACTATTTGGCGGATCCGTTCGGTTCCTACTTGCATTGAAGACAGCATCTTAGATAAGTCTTCCACCAAAAAATCGATTTCCATCTCTGCTGCTGCTTCCCGAATTTCCGAGACTGGTTCGGGATAGTGTTTCTGGTAAAGATCCAAGAGCTTGAGCAATTCTTTGATGTAATGATTGGTGTGGGAAAGATTGCCGTAGATAAAATTCACGGGATTGTTAATTTCGTGGGCGATACCGGCAATCATTTGTCCCAAAGAAGACATTTTTTCGGTTTGGACTAATTGACTTTGAGTTTGCTGCAATTTCCGCACTGTTTCTTCTAATTGCTGTGCTTGATTTTTCAAGCAAGTTTGCTTTGTCCGCAGCACTTTTTCGACTCGCTGGCGCTTAATAATATCTCGTCTCAATAATTCGTTTGATTCTAAAAGTTGGGCCGTGCGTTCTTCAACTTGTTTCTTTAAGTCGTCGTGGGCTTGGCGCAGGGCTTCTTGGGCGCGCTGCTTCTCTAAAATTTCTTGCTGCAAAAGTTGGTTTGTTTTCTGCAATTGGGCGGCTCGATCGTCTACTGCTTGCTGCAAAAGCTCGATCGTCCCGTACATTTCAGATTGGTTAAAAACTTGCGGCAAACTTGTGAGAGAGATGACGCCCAAAAGTTCTCTCTGACTGCCAACTACTACCAAACGGCGGACTCCGTGTCGCTGCATTTCTTGGTGGGCCCGGAAGAGGGAATCGACAGGAGATATACAAAATAAAGGTGCACTCATCACCTCAGCGGCGGAAATTTGGGAGAGGTTTAATTCGAGGGCGTGAAACTGCACGATGTCGCGTTCGGTGACAATGCCGACGGGAATAAGGTAATTTTCTATTGGTACGATCGCCCGCTGTGGATGCTGAATTGGTTTTTCGACAATGACGATACAACTAACTCGATGTTTGACCATTAGCACGGCTAAATCGAGGGCTGAGGCAGTTTCTGGGGCACAAATGACTTCCTTAGTCATTACATCTTCTGCACTGCGTAAATTCGTGAGTAAGTTGACCGGTTGCAGGGCTTCGTGAATGGCTTCGCGGGTGATGATGCCCACGAGTCGATCGCCGTCATCCACTACGGGTAAGTGCCGGATTTGGTACTGGCGCAAGGTGAACATAGCTGTGAAGATGTCTTGAGACTCGGATTGTTTGAGGGTAATTGGCGATCGAGTCATGACATCAGCAATTGTCAGTTTGATGGCGCAAGCTTCGACGGTTGTTAGCTTGACGATATCCCTTTCTGTAAAAATGCCGATCGGGCGATCGTCCTCCACAACTATGACGCAACTGCGCTTTGCCGCGCCCGGAAGAGCTTTTTGTTTTTCGCTACAAAGCTGACACGAGACGCGCATCGGGTTCATGAGAGCTAACACTTGGGCGATCGGGGTTTCTGGAGCCACTGTGAGGGGGTGGCGGTCGATCGCCCGATCTAAAGGTGAGAAGTAGAGCGGTGGGCTGTTGCGCTCTACAGGGGATTCTGATGGTTTAATTACTTGTTGCGGGACTGAATCTAGGAAATGCTGTAAATGTTCTTCTTGTAGCATGGTGATTATTAATTTTTCTTAATGACTTGTTACAATTTTGCGCGCGCGGGTTGCCAGAATTAGCATTAATTAAGCGGTTTACCCGACCGATAAACAGATACAACCCTCCCCCTGGCTGTGGTGGAAAGCCCCCAATTTTCGACTGATGTTCGGACTCTTTCGATCGATCTGTGAAGTAAAGGGAAAATGGAAAATTGAAAACTGACTCACAGACGATCGATCACCTCAAATCTGATTGCTAGAAAACCTCTGATTAAATTTTTATTTGTTTAAACCCTATGTCGTGGACACCATTAAATCATCGAATTCATCACTTACCGCTCATCCTTGCCGGCCCGATTTTGCGCCGGACTGAAACAGGGGCGGTGACAGTTTGGCTGGCTCTGAAAGCACCCCGCGAAGTCGAACTCAAGGTTTATTCGACTGAAGGCGGCACCGGCGAAATTCTTGGTGCACCGTTGCTCCAAGGTACGAACACTACCGTGGCGATCGGGAAATACCTGCACGTAGTGGCCGTGACGGCTAAATCGATCGACAGCAAAGTCTTGACATACGGAAAAATTTATGCTTATGACATAGAGTTTGCTGCGAGTCCTGATGCGCCCTCGGAGGTTGCACTTCCAGACAAAGAGAAAGAAAATCTCCTTTCTTGCTTGTGGCCTGCATCCCCTAATTTGTCAGTTTCCTCGCCGGAGACGATCGGTTATTTCCCTCACGGGTTGCCGACTTTTGCCCTGCCACCGCAGGATTTAAACTATTTGCGTATTGTTCACGGTTCTTGTCGCAAGCCCCAGGGAGACGGCAGAGATGCGCTGCCAATCTTGGATAATTCGATCGCACAGTTTGCAGGAATGGCAAATTTCCGTCCCCACCAACTGTTTTTAACAGGCGACCAAATTTACGGGGATGACGTTGCAGATCCGATGCTGTGGGCTTTGACTGATGCTGGCGATACACTTTTGGGCTGGGAAGAGAATCTGCCCCTGATGAATGATGCCCAAATTAAAAAGAATTTGAATTTGTGTATCAGTATACCTAAAAATTCAGAAAACGAAAATGTAGTTGGCCAAAAAAGAGAAATTTTTAGAGAGTCGCCTATTCGGAAACAATCTAAGGCTGAGTCTGACTACAAAAAGCCAATTGAGTTAAAGCCGGGAACTCGCAGCGATATTGCTAGAGATTTTGGTGGATTTACGGCGATGTTGGTGAATAAACCGGATAAGGCGAAAAGTCATTTATTCGGTTTGGGGGAATATTGCGCTATGTATTTGTTAGTTTGGTCGCCTGTACTTTGGTGCGATAATTTTCCGAAGGGTAAGGATATTTGTAAAGATTCTAAGCTGGCAAAAGTTTGGGATAGAGAAGTTTCTGAACTTGGGGGTTTTGCGGGAAATTTGTGGAGGGTGAGGCGGGCGATGGCTAATATTCCGACTTATATGATTTGTGACGATCATGATGTTAGTGATGATTGTTATTTGAATCGGGAGTGGTGTTACCGGGTGCTGGGTAAGCCGCTTGGCCGCCGGGTGGTGCAGAATGCTTTTCTGGCCTATGCTGTGTTTCAGGCTTGGGGAAATACGCCCGCACAGTTCGATCGCGAAAATGTCGGAGATAAGTTATTAAAGGCTGCCCAAAAGTGGTCGAATTCGGCGGGGACTGATGTTGCTGTTTGGGAAGAGGCGGCTTCGTATTTGGGGATTCCGGCGGTTGATATTGAGACTGGTTTGCCGAAGTTAAAGTTAGATGATGATGTTTTGATTTTGGATCGCGATTGTGACGGTGTAAGTGAGGTTTTGAGTTGGCATTTTACTGTGAGAAGTTTTAAGCATGAGGTGATTGTGCTGGATACGCGGACTTGGCGGGGGTATCCGGTGGAAAGTGCGATCGATCCGCCGATGCTTTTGACTCACAAGGGTTTTGAGGAGCAAATTCAGCAGCCTTTGCGGGAGACTGATTTGTTGAATAAAACTGGGGAATTTGCGATCGAGGCGACGCTGGTAGTTTTACCGACTAATTTGGTGGGTTTGTGGATTATTGATGCGGTGCAAAAGTTAGATTTGAAACAGGGAAAGGTTTTTAATAGTGATGCGGGGGATGCTTGGAATTTTCATGAATTGGCTTTTATGAAGCTGTTGTCGGAGTTTTTTAAGCAGCGCGATCGGGTGGTTGTTTTGACGGGGGATATTCACTATGCTGCTGCTGTGCGGCTGAGTTATTGGTCTGACAAGCATTTTGGCATTTCTCGCCCGGATGTTGAGTGTTTGCCACCTGGATCTGAGTTGGATATAAAATCTCAAATCGCCGGTAGAAAATATTCTGTATTGGCGCAGTTAACGGCTAGTGCTTTGATTAATGAAGAGTGGAAAACTCATGTGATTCATACTAAGGTTAAGTCGCTATTGCCAGAGCGATCGCACGAATGTTTGGGATGGAACGAGCCGCTGGAGTTGGTGAAAATTTCGAGAAGTAGCAGAAAGAAAGCTTTGGCTGCCGCTGTGAGGAATAGGCAATCTTTTCCTGATTGGGGCTATCGAATTGACTGGATGAAACGACAAAAAGCTAGGGTGTTTTTGCATTATGAAAATGGTGAGTTGTCAACTAGAACGCACACAAATAAACAATTGTCGTGGCTGCATAGGTTGTGGAATTTTATAGCGCTGTTGTGGCGCAATCGCTGGCTGCAAGAGGGTGATGAGATTGTGGGATATAGTAATATTGCGATCGTCAGTTTTCAGTGGCCGGCTGAGGGTGATGGGGAGAAAGCGGTGATGCAGAATGTTTATTGGCGGCCTCTTTGGGAGCCTGGTAGTGTGGTTTACAGTCAGTATTTTGTGCCGCTGGGATTGGATGAGCCAAGGGTTGATTGATCGGGTGTTCTGCATTTAAATTTAACTTTTTGGGCGTTCCTCAGAGCAACGGCACAAGGGTTGAAGAGTCGATCGCCGATTTCCCAAAAAGTCGTGAAGCGTAGCTATCCCGTAGGGAATCGCCGATTTCCCAAAAAGTCGATCGCCCTGCCCATTCTCCCGCAGTTGGGTAAATTTGACAAAATTTGATATTTTTGCTATAATTTCCTGAAATTAATCACAATTAAAGCTCAACTATAAATGTATGGAAGCTGTAATTGAAAGCATTGTAAGTAAGCTGCGTTATTTAGGTAAACCGCAGCTAGAAGTTGTTCTTAATTTTGTTGATTTTCTAACTTGGAAGTCAGGGCCCGGTCTGTTATCAAGAGTAAGTGATTCTGAGGCAGAAATTAGCGATCGCGAGTTTGAAATACTTTTAGATGAATTGGCTGATTATTTTATTAAAAACAGGGGAGTAAATGTCCCTACGCTATCGGATTTTGCGGTGAGTCGTGCTGGTATCTACGAGTATCGTCCATAGCAATGTTGTGTCTTGTGGATACGAATATTTTACTGCGGTTTGCCGATCGCTCTCATTTTTTATATCATGTAATGTTAGTAATTAATTGATGAGTGGAATTAATCGCCAAATCACTCTTGACAGCAGGCACATTGCTAAACACTTGCCAGACACGGCACAAATGAGAAGACTGCTGAATAAAGGACGTGCTGCTCATGTTTTTAACAATGAGGCTACTATGAATCAAGTAGCTCAAGCTATAATAGAAGATGGAGTATTTACAGGTATAATTCGCGGCTACGATCGTTATGGTATGTTTTTTGTTGAATCTATTGGTTATAGAGTTGACCCGGATGGTAGCCATCTTTCACTTTATTATGGAGAGATAAAAATCGATGCTGAAAACCGATACCACGTTACCCCTCGAAGCCGATTTAGTCAGGAATAATTGGGAGTTTACAGAGGTATGGATCGATCCAAATCTTTCGCCTCCTTATCTGCTTTTGTTACTCAGTGATGCTGAGGGAAATTGTCGGATATACGATCCGGCTGAGGGTTATAAAGTTGTGTTTTCTAGTCAGAGTTATGATGAGGCACAGTATTGGCTTTTGGAGGATGAGTATGAACCTATGGAAGGGCGGCTCAGAGTGTCAGAGTTAGCTTGAATAATTGATGGTGAAAGTCGATCGCACATCCACAAAAAACCCGATCGCCCATCCACCAAAAAATTCGATCGCCCATCCACAAAAAACCCGATCGCCCATCCACCAAAAAATTCGATCGCCCGATCAACAAAAAACCCGATCGCCCATCCACAAAAAACCCGGCGGTTGAAACCCAAAAACCCCGGCGGTTGAAACCGCGGCTACACAAACAAAACCCGACGAAAGCGGGTTGAAGATTTCACCCGATGATTTTCAATCTCCAAATACCCTCTTCGTCCGCGTAGGCGGACATCGTTTGTGTAGACGCGGTTTCCAACCGCCGGGATTTCAACCGCCGAGGATTTCAAATTAGATCGCCCGAATCGACCCAAAAATCCGATTATCGCCCGCCGCTAACTCCCTCCAATCGCAGGAAATGCACCCGGTTTGATCGATCGCCCGCTACAACTGTCACTCCATCAGGGGCGATCGCACAGCCAGCAAACGCATAATCTCCGTTGAAACTAGCAACCTCTTTGCCACTAAGCAAATCCCAGATTTTCAGGGTGCGATCGTGTGAAGCGGAAATCGCTGTTTTACCGTCTGGTGCGATCGCCACTGCTGTTACCCCGAAACTATGACCCGTGAGAGTTTTCAGTTCCCTGCCTGTCTCGGTGTCCCAGATTTTCAGAGTTTCATATGAAGACGAAATCGCGGTTTTGCCGTCTGGTGCGATCGCCACTGCTTTTACCTCGGAACTATGACCAGTGAGAGTTTTCATTTCTCTGCCTGTCTCGGTGTCCCAGATTTTCAGGGTAAAATCCCTTGAAGCGGAAATCGCTGTTTTACCGTCTGGTGCGATCGCCACTGCTGTTACCTCAGACCTAGGACGCATGAGAGTTTTTTTCAGTTCCCGCCCTGTCTCGGTGTCCCAGATTTTCAGGGTAAAATCCCTTGAAGCGGAAATCGCTGTTTTAGCGTCTGGTGCGATTGCCACTGCTGTTACCTCAGACCTATGACCCATGAGGGTTTTCAGTTCCCGCCCTGTCTCGGTGTCCCAGATTTTCAGGGTATTATCCTCCGAAGCGGAAATCGCTGTTTTACCGTCTGGTGCGATCGCCACTGCATATATCCAGTTACTATGACCCGTGAGAGTTTTCAGTTCCCGCCCTGTCTCGGTGTCCCAGATTTTCAGGGTTTTATCCCCCGAAGCGGAAATCGCAGTTTTGCCGTCTGGTGCGATCGCTACTGCTGTTACCTCAGACCTATGACCCGTGAGAGTTTTCAGTTCTCTGCCTGTCTCGGTGTCCCAGATTTTCAGGGTTTTATCCCCCGAAGCGGAAATCGCTGTTTTACCGTCTGGTGCGATCGCCACTGCATTTACATAGGAACTATGACCCGTGAGAGTTTTCAGTTTCCTGCCTGTCTCGGTGTCCCAGATTTTCAGGGTTTTATCCCATGAAGCGGAAATCGCGGTTTTACCGTCGGGTGCGATCGCCACTGCATTTACCCCCTCACTATGACCCGTGAGAGTTTTCAGTTCCCGGCCTGTCTCGGTGTCCCAGATTTTCAGGGTAAAATCCCTTGAAGCGGAAATCGCTGTTTTACCGTCGGGTGCGATCGCCACTGCTTTTACCTCGGAACTATGACCCGTGAGAGTTTTCAGTTCAGAGCCTGTCTCGGTGTCCCAGATTTTCAGGGTAAAATCCCTTGAAGCGGAAATCGCTGTTTTACCGTCTGGTGCGATCGCCACTGCTGTTACCCCGGAACTATGACCGACAAGCGTCTGCAGCGCACCTTCCCCAGGCCGCTCTAAATTAGCCTTCAAAGGCCGCAGCCAAGGACTATCTTTCGATTGCTTTGCCTGTTCCAACATCGCCTGAATTTGGGGTATTTCAAAATCCAGCAACCTTCCCCACAAATGCTCTACGAGTTGTGTTTTATCCTTCTCCAAAACGTGCGCCGACTTGCGAATAGCCCCTTGAATCAACTTCAGCGTTCCCGCTTGCCCCTCCGACAGCAAAACATCAGAAACTCTCGCCAAATCGTAATCCTCAATTAACGCTTGAACCCCCACCGCATCCAACTTCGCCTCAATAAAATCAAAATCCGTCAACAACTGATGCAGCCGTTCCCCTTGAACACTCTCCGCCAAATGCCCCGGCAGAGTTTCCAAAGCATAAAGCCGCTTTTTCGGCGACAATTTCCCCAACCGTTCTTTAAACTTACTCATCGCCGTACAAATCCTGCCACAAATTATCAGAAATCGCCGTTTCAATATCCCGCAGCGACACCCCAGCTTTCTGCACAACATCTATACGATGCAGAAATCTTTGGAAACTCGCGTGATAAATACTGTAATCGGGAGGACTATCACCGCTGCGCCGCAGAAACTGTTCCCAATCATCGAGAACTTCCTGCACATCCAAAGCATCTTCCTCAGCAAAATCCGCCAAAATATCGCAGGAAACAGGCTTGCGAGTTTTCGTCAACAAATAAATCACCTTCAACTTCCGGCGGCGCAATTCCCTATCTCTAACCGCCATTTCCATCCGCGCCCAATGCTTCTCATAATATCCTTCCAACTCCCTCGGCAAATCTTGCAAATTCACATCGCTGTACTTGCCGCTATCGATATCATTCAGCACATAGCGCAGGTACATAAAATTATTCTGACTTTTTTCCGCCACCGCCGCCACAAACTGCGATAGCTGCAAATTTTGACGGTTAATCCAACTCTGAATTGACGTGCTGTTGCTGGTGCGTTTGTCAATATAAAGCTTGACATCCGCCAAACTTTCTGCACTGTACTGCATCAAATCAAAAACCTGATGATTTGGCAAAGGCAGAGTTTTCGGCTGCTTGGAAACAATAAAATAAACATTATCCGGCAAAGCATCTGGCAAATAGAGGACATTACTGCCACGCCCATGATCGCTCCGATCGACTTCATCGAGGGCATCCACAACAAAAACTAACTTTTTTCCGCCCAATTTAGGACTGACTTCCCCCAACAATCGACTGAGAAAATTGCCATCTCTGGTCGCATTTTCCGGCAATTTTGGGTAATCCAGTTTAAAGGCTTGAATTAACTGAGTGCAGGCATTTTCCAGAAATTGCTTTGCCTTAACCGTGCCTTGAGATTGCGAGTTAAAATGGACAACACAGCGCCGCTGCATCAGCAGCACTAACTTTGCCATAATTGAAGTTTTCCCCACACCAGGATCGGCTTCTAAAACAAAATATCCTTTTGGCTTTTTCTGCAAAAATTCAATTATTGCTTCAAACACAAATCGGCGGCCGGTAAAGTCTTGAGTCCGATCTGCAATAATCGTTTCGCACTCGTAGGGAAGCGGCAATCGGGGCGCGGAAGTATCAACAAATCGTTCCAGTAAATTCGGAACTTGCGCCAAATCGGATCGGATGCCAATTTCTATGGCTTCCAATTTCACCATCACTTGACAAATCTGCTGCCCAGTTGCCACGGCCTCCAACTTTTGCAGAATTTCCCCATTTTGCAGCCCTAAATCTTTGAGTTCCGCCAAAGCAATTTGGTGCAGATTCAACAGCATCGCCGCAAACTTTTCTCCTCCCTCCGCCGCATCCAGTTTCAGCACTTCGCGGTACGCTTTCGGGAAAGTTGCGTACAGTTTTTCCGCGACAAATTCCACAATTTCCGCATCGAAGGATTTGCCCTCGCTGGTGGCGAATTCGTTGACGAAACTTGCCCAATCTGCCGTTGTCAATCCGGTAACTCGATCGAACTCTTCGGCATCCGCAGAAAAAATCTTGGTTAACTGGTCTTCGGAAATATTTAAACCCCTTGACAAGTCGGCTGTATTCGTGTTAATATCCAGCCAGTATTCAGGAGTTTTCTCGGCTAATTGACTGAGAGCTGTTTCTGGATAAGGCAATTTTTTGGTTTCGGCGATCGCAATTAGGCGATCGGACTTCGCAACCTCTCTCAAAATATAGCCGATCGCCTCACCCGCCGCCTTAATCAAATCGTGATTATCGAGAATCCTCGGATTTTTGCTCAACCCTTCCGTCATCCGATTTGCCAGTTCATCAGCGGCCATAGTCTCAGCCATACTACCAGCAATCGCTGCTAAGATAGAAACTCCCCCAAGTGCGATCGGGCCGCCCATCATACCCGCTGCTGCTTGAGTTGCCGGATTGGCGATCGCATTTGAAATAAGTTGCCCGACAGCCATCACCGCACTGCATCCAATTACCCTAGTTTTAAAATTAGCTAAGTTCATTCGCGACATAAAATAAATATTCTTCTTTTAAATACTTGGTAGTAATTATATCTTGCCGGCTGCCGTTTAGTCCGTCGCTGGGAGATTTTCTAGTTGATTTAGAGATTGTCGATCGCGACGCACCCTACGATATAAAGTAAAATATAATTAATTATCTCGAAGTTCTTTTTCTTGCAAAATTTGGGTAGCCCAAACCCGATCTTCTTCCGATAGAGACGGTACGGGTTCTCGATCGTAATCGATCCGATAATCATAGCCAGCGCGATCGTAAATACCTCCAAATATTTCTGGTAAATTAACAATAGGTTCTACATCTTCCTCGCGCAAGGGAAGCGGAAATATAGGTAGAGAATCGCGGAGATTAAAAGCATAAAGTTCGGCAAACGGACGGCGATTACTGGGACTGACCAAAACCCGATAATCGCTTTGAATAGAATTATTAAGAATGGGCATAGATTCCCATTTTCGTAGTAAATCGATTTCGACTAAATTGGTTAAACTACCTAAAATACTCTGGCGTTTTTTGAGATAAGTAATTCTTCCTTCTCCACTACGTTTGTTCACAGGAGAAAGAATTTCAATTGCGGTGACAACTTGTTTCGTTGCCATTTCTCGCACTTCCAAGTAAGTCTGTTTAATTTTTTCAGGAGCAGGCACTTTGACGGTAGTCGGAAGTGTTATATTTAAAGTGGCAACTGAACCTGTAGGAATATTCGGGTTATTAGATTGACGCTTAATCGCGATATCGGGGATACCTACTAAAAGGGAGTCGCTGTTACTGTCATTTGGATCGGTAATTTCATAGATGCGTTTGTCGATTGCAACCTCATATTTAGGGCGAATTTGAGGCATGATGGTATCAGCGATCGCGATAATCAATCGATTGTGAGTTTCCTGCCAGAAATCGGGGTGTTCTAAGTAGGGGTCCATTCCAGGAAAGGGTGAAGGCATAGGACTGTTTTCCGATGTATTGACTTTCAACTCATTTTAGCATTTTAAATTTTGTAGGTGCGTCGGTTTACAGCGAGGCAGAGCCTCTGGATATGGGTTCCCAGGCTCCAGCCTGGGAACCAGTTAACCAGTTAAACCAGTTAACAGCGAGGCAGAGCCTCTGGATATGGGTTCCCAGGCTCCAGCCAGGGAACCAGTTAAGGCTGGAGCCTGGGAACCAGTTAAAACAGCGAGGCAGAGCCTCTGGATATGGGTTCCCAGGCTCCAGCCAGGGAACCAGTTAACAGCCTGTTCATAAAATTATAGACACCCCAAATATCAACTACAAAATTGCAGCCACAGTTGCCATCAGCAACCCTTGAAACAATTTGATTCCATCAGTTTCGCCCAACATCGGATCGGATGCCCTCTCAGGATGCGGCATCATTCCTAACACATTGCCAGCCCGATTGCAAATGCCGGCAATATTATTTAACGAACCGTTTGGATTCCCAGCATCGTTAATTTTGCCCGCCTCTGTGCAGTAGCGAAATAACACTTGATCGTGTTCTTCTAACTCTGCTAATGTATGCGGATCAGCATAATAATTTCCTTCGCCGTGGGCGATCGGCAAATCGATGATTTCACCCGTAGTATAAGCCGCAGTCCAACGAGTATTACCGCGCTCGACTTTCAAAGAAGCGCGATCGCAAATAAAATGCAATCCCGCATTCCGTACCAGAGCACCGGGCAATAAACCAGCTTCAGTCAACACCTGAAAACCGTTGCAAATGCCCAATACAAGCTTTCCTTGTTTCGCGTGTTCCGCAGTAGCTCGCATCGCCGGAGAAAAACGGGCGATCGCGCCACACCGCAAATAATCTCCGTAACTGAAACCGCCGGGAATTACAATGATGTCAATATCCGAAATATCGGTATCTTCGTGCCAAATCATCCGCGTCGGTTGGTGCAGCAACCCTTGAGTTACCCACACCACATCGCGATCGCAATTTGAACCGGGAAAAACAATAACTCCAAATTTCATAAGCAGATGTTGAAGGAAGAAGGAAGATGGAAGATGGAAGATGGAAGATGGAAGATGGAAGATGGAAGATGGAAGAAGTCAGTAGTCAGTAGGGGCGGTGCCCCCGTGCCCGCCCTCTTAGTATCATTAGTCATTAGTCAGTAGTCATTAGTCATGTTTTGCTGTCCCGTTCGAGCTTTCCGTCCAACGTCATCAGGAAGAGGGAAGAGGTGTTAACTTAAGACTGAAATCTTAGGTTTCTCTTGCTTGTATCAAAGTCTAGATTCCCCTAAATCCCCCTTAGATCGGACACTTTGAGTGTTCGGAGTTTTCGTGTTTTTAACAAAGACTTTGAGAACCCTCTTATCCCCCCTTACTAAGGGGGGTTAGGGGGGATCTCCGGGTTTAAAAACACGGTAGGGACGATCGCATTTATGCCGCCACTGTCTCCACAGCAACAGGAATTGCAGTCAAATCAAAGCGATAATTCTCAATAACTGGATTTGCCAAAAGTTGGTCGCAAACGCGATCGAGTTGTTCGCGGGCCTCCGATTCGCCCGCAGCAGTCAGCGTCAATTCAACGTACTTTCCGATGCGGACGCCCTCAACATTGTCGTATCCCATGTGTTGCAAACCGGACTGTACGGCAGTGCCGGCCGGGTCTAAAACCGAAGGGCGGAGGGTAACATAGATTTGGGCAAGATATTTCTGAGTCACGGGAATGTTGCGGTGGGTGATGTGCAAGTTAGCGCCATTGTATTCTACAACCAGGTTGCGCGCGATCGACCTTGGAACTCCAATAAACTGCTACCACCCCCGGAAAATCGTCGTGGAGTACCCAAAATTTTAGACTGCTGTTGGTGTTCCCAGATTAATCTGCAGCAAGTAAATCTAAAATCTACAATCTAAAACCAACTGACTCTCCCGAGTAAGATAGCCTAGAAGCAGGGACAAATGTGATTCCAGCAGATTACACAAAAAAATTATGAGAACCAACCGCACCCGCAGTCAGGAGCGTATTTTAAACTTGCTCAAAGTCATGAATCGATCGCTCTCAGCGCAAGATATCTACTTAGAACTGCGTAACAGCGACCAAAGCATGGGCTTAGCAACCGTTTACCGCTCCCTCGACGGTTTAAAGCGAGAGGGGTTCGTTCACGTCAGAACCCTTGCTAGCGGCGAATCTCTCTACGGTGCCGCCCATCAAGACCAACATCACCTCACTTGTCTCGAATGCGGCGCATCCATCACGATCGATGAGTGCCCCGTCCATCACTTAGAAAGCCAATTACAACAATCTCATTCTTTCAAAATTTATTATCACACATTGGAATTTTTCGGATTGTGCGATCGGTGTACTTTGGCTCAAGAATCTTAAATTTGGTAATAGGTAATAGGTAATGGGGCATTGGGCATTGGGCATTGGGCATTGGGCATTGGCACTCACAAATAACAAATAACCAACAGTCAACAGTTAACAGTCAACAGTCAACTGCCAACTGCCAACTGCCAACTGGCTAATCAGCCTTATTACCTTCCCCAACGATCGATCGCAATCCTTCCATCGTAGCGGGGATGCTGCGCGGGTCCATAAACATCACCTTGCTGCTGTCGCTGCTGCCAATTTTTAAGCCCATATCCAGATAGTTTTGAGCTAACAAAAACTGTAAAGCTTCCCGCGCGCTGGGGTCATTTTGCAGGGTTTTGCCGATAATTTGCAAAGCCTCAGAAGTAGCTTGTGCTTTCAAAACCTGACTTTGGCGTTCTGCTTGGGCTTTCAGGACGATCGCCTTTTGTTGAGCTTCCGCCTCCAAAATAGTAGCTTTTTGGCGCGCTTCTGCATCCAAAACCTGCGCTTCCGCCTTACCTTTGGCGCTGTTAACTGCTGACTCGCGTTCGCCCTCGGATGTCAAAATCGACGCCCGTTTCCGGCGATCGGCTGCCATCTGCAATTCCATCGATTCCTGTACAGTTTTAGAAGGGATAATATCGCGCAATTCTACCCGCGTTACTTTCACTCCCCAAGGATCGGTAACAATATCTAAATCTTTGAGCAAGATTTCATTAATTTGAGAACGAGCCGTAAAAGTTTGTTCGAGATCCAGTTGACCCATTTCCGCGCGAATTTGAGTCAGCACCATATTTACCATTGCTGACTGAAGATTTTCAACTTTGTAACAGGCTTTGTCCAAGTCTACAATTCGCCAGTAAACCACAGCATCAACCGTGATCGAAACGTTGTCGCGGGTAATACAAGCTTGCGGGGGAACATCTAAGACTTTTTCCCGAATAGTTTGCTCGTAAACTACGCGATCGAAAAACGGTGTCACAAAATTCAAACCAGGTTCGAGTTTCTTGCCATTATATTTACCTAAAGTCTCTACTAATGCTTGATTTCCCTGATTGATAATCTTCACGGAACCTGCGAGGGCTGAACCGCCTAATGCTAAAAACACGAGTAAAAATAATTGTTCCACAGTTGCCTCCTATCAATTTTGAATGTTGAATGTTGACTGTTGAATGTTGAATGTTGACTGTTGACTGTTGACTGTTGACTGTTAACTGTTAACTGTTAACTGTTAACTGTTGTTCACTAATAACTAATGACTAATGACTAATGACTACTGACTACTGACTACTGACTACTGACTACTGACTACTGACTAATGACTACTGACTACTGACTACTGACTACTGACTAATAACTAATGACTAATGACTAATGACTACTGACTACTGACTACTGACTACTGACTACTGACTACTGACTACTGACTAATGACTACTGACTAATTACGCATTTGGTTTAAGAATGCAATAAGTTTTCTGGTAAAACTATCAAAGTAGTGCCTTTTCGTCCCACAACAATGACGTTTTGGTTGGGAGGGATGGTGGCCTTGGTGTCTTCGCAACGAGCTTGCCAAGAATTCCCCTCATAAATCACCCGTCCAGCTTCGCCGGGGGGAATTTCTGTTAAAGTTTTAGCTTCGTGAGAATCTGCGATCGCCCTTACCTTGCCTTTTGGTATCAAGCGCCGGGACACCAGCACAAAAACTGTCGAAAATACCATCCACAGGAATATCTGTAAATTAACATAAGGTAAAACTAGAGAGCATCCAGCTACAGCGAAGGCGCTCAGCCCCATCATAAAAGCCACAAAAGCAGTCGGGAGAAATAACTCTGCCAAACAGAGCAAAGTCCCAGCTAGCAGCCAAAGAAGCGTGGGAGTCAAGATCATAAAAGAATTGGTGATACTATGAAATATCTTAGATTGGAAATTTGAGATTTTAAAAGTGCCAACAACAGACTCTGCAAGGGTTTGCGAATTGCTGGCCCGATCGCGGTATCGGGTTGAGGCTGCTCCGACCCCCCGTCAGGGTTCGCTCGTACTCAAAGTTAAAGTTTTAGTAACTTAGATTACAATTCTAGCCGGTCTCCATTGACAGCAACTACAATTTTTAGGGCCCCAAAGGCAGTTAAAAAATTGATAGGGGCTAAAATCAGTTTATTCTTAAGCTCGTGAAGTTGGGCTGGCGAATCATAATATCTTCAGAATGTTTTTACACTAACTATATCGATATGATCAGTAGTTTCTCAGAACCCATTTATTGCCCGAATCTGAGCTGTCCCGAACCCCGCAATACCTTTGGCCGCCAGCACTGTGCAGCTTGCGAAACCACTTTAATTTATCGGTATTTGTGGGCGGTGGGCCCAGCAGCCGAGGAAGTGCCGGCGGGTAAGGTAATAGCCGATCGATATTTTGTCATTGCACCCCAACTCTGGCTAGAAAGCCGTCCATCTATTCCTCCTAGCGTCCCCGAACAACTGCCCGATAGCATCGCGCCATACCTGCATTTGTATCCCCAACGGCTGCATACGCCGGAAGTATACGGTTTTTGTTCCGTGGGGGAAGCACCCGAAGCCACTGAGGTGCTGTTGCTGGAAAATGTGCCAGTTAATAATTTTGGTAGCCTGCATCCTTCTATTTTAGAAGCTTGGGCTCACACCGGTGCGGCGCGCCAAGTTTACTGGCTGTGGCAAATGCTTCAACTGTGGACACCGCTTTCGGAACAAGGAGTGGCTGCGAGTTTGCTGGTACCGGAAAATTTGCGGGTGGAAGGTTGGCGGGTACGCCTGCTGCAACTGCACCCTGGGAATTTTGTACCGACGGTTAAGGATTTGGGAGATGTTTGGTCTGGTTTGGTGGAATCGGCCGCGCCAGAGGTGCAGTCGAGACTCGGAGAGATTTGTCTGTTTATGCGCCGCAGCAGCATGAATTTAGAGGCGATCGCCCTAGAACTCAACGATTTATTATTAGAACAAGCGGCTTTATTGCCCCTGCACTTAGAAGTAGTAGGCATGACTGATACCGGGCCGCAGCGCGCCAAAAATGAAGACAGTTGCTATCCCGTTGCTGCGGATTTACAATTTAGCAAAAATTCAGATGGCGACAAACTAATTCCTTACTTAACAATGGTTTGCGATGGGGTTGGAGGCCACGAAGGAGGAGAAGTTGCCAGTCAATTAGCGGTGCAGTCCCTGAAAGCTTTAGTTCAAAATTTGCTCGCAGAAATCGCTGAACAAGAAGAGTTGATGACGCCAGAAATGGTAATTAAACAACTCGAAGAAATAGTCAGAGTTGTGAACAATGTTATTTCCAATCAAAATAACGAGCAGGGAAAAGAGTTGCGGCAGCGGATGGGCACGACTTTGGTGATGGCCCTCCAGTTGCCTCAAAAAATTAAAGTTTCCGATGATTTACCGTACAATAACAGTCACGAACTTTATTTGATTAATGTTGGAGACAGCCGCGCTTATTGGATTGGCAAAAATTACTGTCAGCGGCTGACTGTGGACGATGACGTAGCGTCAAGGGAAGTCAAGCTAGGACACAGTTTATACTGGGAGACTCAATTGCGATCGGATGCAGGAGCCCTGACTCAAGCTTTGGGCACGCGAGACGGCGATTTCCTGCGCCCGACGATTCAGCGATTTATTCTCGAAGAGGAAGGCTTACTGCTGCTGTGTTCCGACGGTTTGGCCGACAACGACTGGGTAGAGCAATCTTGGGAGAATTACGGCCCTCCGGTGCTAGAGGGCCAAATGTCTTTGGAAACTGCTGTTCAGTCTTGGATTAGCCTCGCCAACGAGAAAAACGGTTACGATAACACCTCTGTCGTGGCGACTTACTGTCGGACGTCGCCGGAGAAATTGGTACTGTTTCCTCCCGCCTCAGCGCCAGTATCAGCGCCAACAGCGCCGGTGTCAGCATCGTCGGTGTCCCTGCCGATGTCAGAAGGGTCGGCATCTCTCCAAAAGACGGGGAGGATTCCAGAATCTCAGCTTTCAGAATCTTCTAAACAGTTGCTGTACCCGGAAACTGCTCCCGCCCCGGAACGAGTACAAAAAACGCAGTCCAAGCGTTGGCTGCCGCTGCTGGGGCTGTTGGGGCTGATGTTAGCCTTTGCAGGTTTAGGTTTGTGGGTACGCAGCCTCCAAAGCCCTCAGCCAGAGCCCGAACAACTTCCGCCACCGCCGGAAACTTCCGCCCCGAGTCCTGCTGAAAGTCCCTCGCCCGGTACTGAGAGTCCCGCGCCCGGTGCTGAAAGTCCCTCGCCGTCCCCAGAATCAACTCCTGGCGAAATTCCCGCGCCGCCGCCAGAATCAACTCCTGACGAAATTCCCTCGCCGTCGCCAGAATCAACTCCTGGCGAAATTCCCGCGCCGGAAGCGGAAACTCCTTCGCCTTCACCGCAATAAAGGGGATTTCAATCAGCGGGACTTTTTAAAGAATGCAGATACTTTCCGGCGGCACGGCAACTCGAACTCGATCGCCAATTTGGTGCCGCTGTAAGTCATCTCGGTGCAAGTTTTGTCGGCGAAGGGCGATCGAGCTTTTAGCGGTCAGGCGCACCCTATAGCGCGTATCAGTGCCAATATAAATCGCCTCTTCTACTGTTCCCGGCCAGCTATTTTCAGCATCATAATTAGCCGGATAAATAGCAGCTTTTTCCGGCCGCAACACCAAGGTAACAGTTTTGCCAGCCGGCAAATCTTCTGCAGTCGCAACTAACACGGGCAACTGCTGGTCAACCAACACGACTACTTGACCCTGTTGCCTTTCTACTACTCGCCCGGTCAAAAAATTGCTGTCGCCAATAAAATCAGCAACAAACCGCGTTTTCGGATATTCATAAATATCAACAGGTGTCCCGACTTGTTGCAGTTTTCCTCCTTCCATCACTGCAATTCTGTCCGACATTGTGAGCGCTTCTTCTTGGTCGTGAGTTACATAAATAAATGTAATTCCCAATTTTCGCTGCATTTTTTTTAATTCTAATTGCATCTCTTTACGCAATTTTAAATCCAGCGCTCCCAGGGGTTCATCTAACAGCAAAACAGAAGGCTCTTTGACCAACGCCCTCGCCAGCGCTACTCGCTGCTGCTGTCCCCCTGACAGTTGGCGGGGATAGCGTTTTTCTACATCTGTCAACTGTACTAATGCTAAGGCTGCCGCCACGCGATCGCGAATTTTTGGCTGAGGCAAATTCTCCATTTCCAACCCAAATGCAGCATTTTGTGCTACTGTCATGTGCGGAAATAAAGCATAATTTTGAAATACCGTATTCACTGGGCGGTGAAATGGCGGGCGATTTTGCATCGGTTGGCCGTGAATGTAAATTTCGCCTGCTGTGGGAGTTTCAAAACCTGCGATCGTTCGCAAAGTTGTAGTTTTGCCGCAGCCGGAAGGGCCGAGCAAAGAAAAGAATTCGCGATCGAAAATTTGCAGGTTGATGTTATCTACAGCTAAGAAATCTTGACTGCGGACACTTTTAAATATTTTGGAAATGTTGACAAGTTCGACTGCGTGCATTGCGATCTATCCTGGTAGGGTGTAATCCGCACTAACTAATCTTGTATGGTGCGGATTTCGCACCGATCGATCGGCGTTTCAATTTCAATTTAGGCTCTAAAACTTAATAACTTAAGCACCTCCTACACTCCTCTCTCCTGTAAGTTGCGAGAAAGAAGGAGGCAGAGCCTCCGGATCTGCATTACCAGGCAGAGCCTGGTAACGAGCAAAACCAGTCCGCCACCTGTTTGATATCTACTTTCCCGATCCTGCTTTAACTTCCGTCCAAGCTCGATCGTACAATGCAGTTGTTTTCCCGACATCCTGCAAAAACTTCATTTTAGCAAGCACCTCAGCCGGCGGATAAATTTGAGGATCTTTTAAATCTTTAGGATCGATTAAACCTCGATCGAGGGCTGCTTTATTCGGCGAACCAAAGTGGGTAAAATTAGAAATTTTTGCTCCTATCTCTGGTTCCAAAGTGAAGTTGATAAATTTCTCGGCTAACTCTTTGTTGGCTGCACCTTTGGGAATTGCCATATTGTCAGAAAACACAATGCTTCCTTCTTTGGGAATAGCGTAACGGAGATTTGGGTTCTCTTTCATCACCTGAAAAATATCGCCGCTCCATTCCATTGTCAGATTTACTTCTCCTTGATCCAGCAGAGCTTGACCCGTGTCTGGGACAAAAGCTGCAATAATATTTTTACTTTTAATCAGCAAATCGCGGGCTTTGTTAATCTCTTCGGGATTTGTGGTGTTTGGGTCAAATCCTAAATACATTAAAACTCCTGCAAAAGTGTATCTGGCATCATCTTGCCATGCGACTTTTCCGGTATATTTGGGGTCGAACATCGCCGCCCAACTGTTGATATCGCCCTTGGTGGCTTTCAAGTTGTAGCCAATTCCCATTGTTCCCCACTGGTAGGGTAGAGAATACTTATTTTGGGGATCGAAAGATTGATTAATAAACTTAGCATCAAGGTGGATTTTGTTGGGGATGTTCTGCAAATTTAGCGGCTCAATCATATTCTCCGCTGCCATGACTTTTACCATGTAATCGGCGGGGAATATTAAGTCGTAACCGGGGTTTCCCTGTTTTAGTTTGGCGTATAGTGCGTCGCTGTTCTCGAAAGTGTCGTATTGAATTTTAACATTGTTCTCTTTCTCGAATTGGGCGATCGCTTCTGGGGCGATATAACTTGCATAATTGTAAATGTTGAGGACTTGCTGTTGGTTGCCACCTGTGGGGCTGCAGCCGAAAGCTACCGTTGCACTCATCACAAACAAAAGTAGAAAATTCAGCAGGCGTTTCATAAGAAGAACTCGGCAAGTGGGAAACTCAGCGACTTCAGTCCTGAGAGGAAAACGGCTCGGCGATTTCAATCGCCTTGAATCCCCTTTCGGGGCTCAGAGAGGGAATTTAATTAACCTCTCCGATGAGGTATGGTTGCCTCAATCTCCCTTGCGGGGTAATGTTCGCTTGTCGGTCAAGGTTATAAAGGCTTGTTAGGCTAGCAGCACTGTCGAGAGTGACTTTAAGACTGTTTAACAACTAGCGACAGAGCAGAAAACTAGCGTCGCATTCAAGGAGTGTCGTGACCTAAATAACGTAGTCAGTTAAGACTTAGGCTGGTCAGAATAGCTTGCCAGACAAGTGTCTTACAAGCTCAGTGTCTTTAGACCTGAGTTCCTGACAGGTTTGGTGAGTTATATCGAACAATAATTATGACACAAAAAACATTTATTTAACTTTTTTGAACTTTGAGCGACGATACAACCAGCAACAAGGAAGCCAGCAACATCAAAGTTGAAATAGCATTAATCGCTGGCGTTACTGCAAATTTTATCATGCCGTAAACAAATAGCGGCAGAGTCATCGAACCCACGCCAGTGGTGAAGAATGTCACGACAAAATCATCTAGGGACAAAGTAAAAGCTAGCAATGCTGCGCTAAAAATAGCGGGCCAAATCAGCGGAAAAGTGATGCGCCAAAAAGTCCGCCATTCGTTAGCGCCCAAGTCAAAAGCTGCTTGTTCTAATTGAGGATCGAGTTCCGCCAAACGCGCCCTGACAGTAATCGTCACAAATGAAATATTAAAGACAACGTGACCGATAATTACTGTAGGTAAGCCGAGATTGAGGCGAATTCCGGTGAGATTTTCTACGATCCGAAATGCGAGGGTAAAGAAAACTAGCAGCGAAATGCCGATCGTAATTTCGGGCATAATAATCGGCAAAAACAGTAAAACTTCTACCGCTTTCCGTCCCGGAAAATGAAAGCGTTCCAACGCTAGCGCCAGCATTGTACCGAAAATTGTCGCTACCACAGTGGAAATAGCTGCAATAAGCAAGCTGTTGTTGAGTGCGGGCAAAATTCCGCTGCTGCTGCTAGCAATCGTCGCACCTGTATTGCTAAATAAGCTGCGATACCAATCGAGGGTAAAACCGCGCCAAACGGCATTGAATCTGGAGGTGTTGAAGGAGTAAATAATTAAGATGAGAATTGGCAAGTAAAGAAAGGCAAATGCTAGTGTAGCTTGTACCCACAGCCATTTTTTCCCAGTCGCCCGCACGAGCAAATCTAGTTTAGTTTTAGTCATTAGTTAGTGGTTAGTAGTTAGTGGTTAGTGGTTAGTTGTTATTTATTGGTTGGTTGTTATTTGTTATTTGTTATTTGTTAGTTGGTAGGGGCGGTGGATGGTGCGTGCCCGCCCTCTTAGTTGTCAACAGTCAACAGTCAACAGTCAACAGCCAACAGTCAACAGTCAACAGTTAACAGTCAACAGTTAACAGTCATTGGTAATTCGGAATTAAAACCAACAAATAACAATCAACTACCAAAAACCATCGCCTCAAATAAATAATCTCATAAACCCGCCCTCACCTAACTGTAAATCTCAATTTATAGCGGTTCTCAAGCTTAGTGAAGTATGCCCAATGCCCAATGCCCAATGCCCTATATCTTATGCCCAATGCCCACTTCTAGCACCTCATGTTACGCTCGAAAAGCTATACCTCTTTAAGTTTCATCAGAGACGCGGAAGTAAACCAAAACAGGAATCAATATGATTACTGTTAATAACATAGAAAGGGCGGAACCAAAGGGCCAATCGCGGGCTTTCATAAACTGATTTTGAATCAAGTTTCCCACCATTACTGTTTTAGATCCGCCCAATATATCGGGAGTAATAAAAGCGCCAACTGAGGGGACAAACACTAAGATCGAACCTGCAACTATTCCGCGAGTTGTTAATGGGAAAAATACGCGCCAGAATGTTCTAATATCATTTGCTCCTAAATCTTGAGCGGCTTCTACTAATGAAAAGTTGAAGCGTTCTATGCTAGAATATAAAGGTAGAACCATGAAAGGTAAATAGCCGTAAATCAGACCGATCGCCACAGCGAAAGGTGTAAAAAGCAAGTTTAACGGTTCGCTAATAATTTGCAGGCTTTGCAGGGCTGTGTTAACTACTCCTTCGCTACGCAGCAAAATTATCCAGGCGTAGGTTCTTACCAAAAAGTTAGTCCAAAATGGAATGATTACTAGCAAAAGCAAGGCATTTCGCCAGCGGGGAGGACGGGTGGCGATGAAAAATGCTAGGGGATAGCCAACTAAAAGGCAAGCAATGGTTGTTAAAAAAGCTAAAAAGAGCGATCGCCCAATTACTCCTAAAAAAAGTCCGCTGAACAAACGCTGGTAATTGTTGAGAGTAAATATCGCAGTAACGCCGCCGTATGTACCGCGTTCTAAGAAACTGTACAAAAGTACAATTAGCACCGGCAAAATGAAGAAAACGAGCAGCCATGCAGTGGCGGGGAATAATAGCAGTAACAGGCTATACAATTTTCGATTTTCGATTTTCGATTTTCGATTGGTAAGGAGCGATTTCATAAGGGTTTGTGGCTACCCGCGCGTGTTCTGGCTAATAATGATCCAACACATTTTATATCAAATCAGGCTTAAATACTTTCTTGATTTCTCAGTCTGCGGAGGCAAATGAGAGTTGTGCGGTAGCGGTTTCAGCGGTAAATTGCGATCGGGAATTTTCATTTTTTACCTTCGGAGGATGGTAATTGGCGGTTTAAGTCAACATTCAAGTTTTCGCGGCGGAATTGGAAGCGGAAGACGACTTTGCGATCGCCCGCTGCATTTTGATTCGGATTCGCATCTAATTCTCCCCGCCCAGAAACTAATACTTTCTGCTGCAATTGGGCTTTTTTAGGAAAACTTACCTCCTCGGAAAACATATAATTAGAAACAGCTAAAGCCCTTCGCAAACTCAGTTCCAGATTTTTTGGTTCTGCACCGGCAGAACTGGTATGTCCTTCAATGACAACACGAGAAATTTGTTTTTCAAACTGTTGGTTAGCAAAAAGCACTTGGCTGTAAATGGGAATGAAGGCTTGCAAAAACTTTTTTCCTTCTGCTTTGAGCACAGAACTGTTATTATCAAACAAAATGCGATCGCGAATGCTGACATCTCCGGTTCCTGGGTCAACCGTAAAAATATCTTTGTTTCCAACTTTCCCCTCTAAAGCATTGACAATAATCTGCGGTAATCCTTTAAATGCGTTTTGATATTGCTGCAATTCCTGCCGCAGTTTTTCCACCTGCAGAATTTTTTCATCGAGCATTTTCACCTTTTCGCTGAGTTGAATTTGCACGGTGATGAACAGGAGGGCGAACAACATCAGCAAGCCGGACATTAAATCGCCGATGGACAGCAGGACGCTGGAATCTTCCTCTTCATCTATTGCCGGTACGTTGTCTAAATCTGATAAATCTTTCATTTTTGCACTGTGCCTGATTTGTTAATTTGGATCGAAAACTTAATAACTTAAACACATCCTACAGTCCTCTCTCCTGTAAGTTGCCAGAAGGAGGCAGAGCCTAGGCTGTGTACTTTGTGGTATTTTTGAGAACAAAAGTTCATACAGTTTTAGTGTCCCAACTAATCCGAAAACA
>NZ_JAUBTX010000018.1:0-5740 GCF_036705185.1 Microcoleus sp. B4-D4
GGAATTGGGAATTGGGAATTGGGAATTGGGAATTGGGAATTGGGAATTGGGAATTGGGAATTGGGAATTGGGCATTGGGAATTGGGAATTGGGAATTGGGGAATTGGGGAATTGGGGAATTGGGAATTGGGCATTGGGCATTGGGGAATTGGGAATTGGGAATTGGGCATTGGGCATTGGGGAATTGGGAATTGGGAATTGGGCATTGGGCATTGGGCATTGGTTAGTTTCAATTACTAATTACCCATTTTTTATTACCAATTAACAAGTACCAATTAACAAGTGCCAATTAACAATTAACAATTAACAACTAATAACAATTAACAATTCCTAAAGATGTCTATAATACAATTAGTAAATTCTGCAATAAGGAGTAAATGGTTGTGGTAATGACACCCGTTTTATCAGAAAATGTTTCTCTAGAAGACTTTATAGCTAATCCCCCGGACGATATGGAATGGGTGGACGGGCAAATCGCGGAGAAAAATGGCATGACAGTAAAACACAGTAGAATCCAATCTAGACTAGATTATTCTTGGAGAAGTTATAAGATATCTAGCGGACAAGGTGGCGAAGTCTATACGGAAGTTCCTTGTCGCACTGACAGGCGAGTGCGTCGCCCAGATGTTGCTTATTTGACGGCTGAACTTGTTGCTGAATATGGCGATGTTCCTACTTTTCCTCAAAGTCCGCTGTTAATTGCGGAAATTGTTTCTCCTACTGATGTGGCGGAAGATGTTTTTCTGAAAGCACAAGAGTATTTAGATTCTGGTTGTTTGGAAGTTTGGATTGTTTTTCCTGAGAGTCGCTGGATAATGATTGTGATTCAATCTCAAAAGTTAGCTTTTAACTTGGGTTCTACAATCAGCACTCAGTTAGTTCTACCGGGTTTTAGTGTTGCTGTTGATGAGTTGTTGGGTTGATGGCAAATATTGGTTAATTAGTTATATTTAACTGCTTTTTGGCAGAGTTCGCCCGTGCTGTTTGCGATTGTTTGTGAAAAAATGCTTGACAAAATGCCGGAGCTTGCGGGGCGGGACGCGATCGCCCATTCAGCCAAATTAATGAAAATTATTAGCAATAAACAATGTAGTTGTAAACTTGCACAGAATCACCAACAGCGGTAAAATACTGATTGATTTGTTTGTAAATCTACCCTAGATTCCAATTGGGAATTAAAACCAATAATCGAAATATGTCTCAAACTTACACCGTTGAATTACTTCACCAAGGCAGCACCTATACCGTAGAAGTACCGGAAGATCAACCAATTTTGCAAACTGCGCTCGCCGCGGGGATTGATTTGCCGAACTCTTGCAATTCGGGGGTTTGTACTACTTGCGCTGCTAAAGTTATTGAGGGTCAACTTAAGCAAGTTGATTGCATGGGCGTTAGTCCCGAACTTCAGACCGAAGGTTATGTGTTACTGTGCGTTTCTTTTCCCCGATCGAACTTGAAGATAGAAACAGAAAAAGAAGATATTGTGTACGCTCGGCAGTTTGGCCAATCCTAGAAATAAACTAAAATTGACATAAATATCGATCGCGGTAAACCTATTATGGATCGCCCTATGACCACCCATTTCATTTCCGCAGAAGTTGACCTCCACGATACCGCCGAAGAACTGCACTCGGCGATTGAAATTGAACTGCAAAAGCACGGCGAACCGCTGCGCTGGGCTGTCACAGATGTGGATGTCGATCGGCAAAAAGCTGTGATAGAAGGCTACGTGCTCGTGGAATCATCCCCCGTAGCAGCGTGAACTCCCCCCCTTTAACAGTGGTTTTGATAGTCCCCACAGGCGTTGGAGCCTCGATTGGTGGCTTTGCAGGAGATGCGCTGCCGGTGGCTAGGGCGATCGCCCAAGTTTCAGATACGCTGATTACTCACCCCAACGTCCTCAACGGCGCTCAACTGTATTGGCCGATACCTAACGCTCTCTACGTGGAAGGTTACGCCCTTGACAAGTTTGCAGCAGGATGCTGGGGTTTGCAACCAGTACATCAAAATCGCATCGGCTTAATCCTAGATTCCGCGATCGAACCAGAGTTGCAGTTGCGGCACTTGCAAGCCGTTGACGCTGCTAGGGCCACATTAGGTTTGAACGTAAGTGATTGTATTTTGACCGATCGCCCCCTGGAAGTAGAATTGCGTATTTCAGAATCAGGTGCATCCTGGGGGACAATCGGCAATCCCGACAGTTTATTGCGCGCCGCCGAAAAATTGATCCGACAAGCAAAAGTCGAGGCGATCGCCGTTGTGGCGAGATTTCCCGACGATGAAGGTAGCGTCGCCCTCGAAAACTACCGCCGCGGCAAAGGAGTTGACCCCCTCGCCGGCGCGGAAGCTGTCATCAGCCACCTGATCGTCAGAACTTTTAAAATTCCCTGCGCCCACGCCCCGGCGCTGTCTGCGCTTCCCCTCGATCCGCAGCTTTCCCCGCGATCGGCTGCTGAAGAAATCGGGTATACTTTTTTACCTTGCGTGCTTGCCGGCCTCAGCAAAGCTCCCCAATTTGTCGGGCCAGAAAGCGCTCTAGGGAGTCAATTATCGATTACTGCCGATCGAGTCGATGCGGTGGTCATACCCGCCACAGCGTGCGGCGGCAGTGCTATCCTGAGTTTGAGCGGGCGATCGTCGGTACAAATTATCGCTGTGGGCGACAACAAAACTCAGATGCAGGCGACTCCAGAAAAACTCGGAATCAAAGCTTTGCAGGTAAACTCATATTTAGAGGCGATCGGAGTCTTGGTCGCTTTACGAGCCGGCATCACTCCAACTTCCTTGGGTGCAGACATTTCCCCCCTGCATTGTTTGTCTGACTCAGCTCAACAAATCTCAAATCTGTAATCCATAATCTAAAATTGATTAAGTGGCAGAAAAACTTCCCGAAAATCCTGAAATTGAACCCTTAACGCGCACCCAAGTTTTAGTAGCAATGGGCGTGACAGCCATTATGTTGCTGGCGGTAGCTAAAGTGTGGTTGCTATTTGGATCGGTATCGCTTTTGCCAGTCAAATTGAACGTAATGGATTTGCTCGCAGGATGTGCGATCGGACTGGCAATTACAGGCGGTAGCGCGATCGTTTATCGCCTTTGGCCCGGTTATCGCCGGAGTGCTGACGTTTACTTAGAAGTAGTGCTCAAACCCCTATTTTGGCCGGATTTAATTTGGCTGGGACTGCTACCGGGACTGAGCGAAGAATTGTTATTTCGAGGCGTGATGCTTTCGGCCTTGGGAATGAATTTTACTGGTTTAATTTTATCAAGTTTTTGCTTCGGCATTCTGCACTTAGGAGGCACGGATCAATGGCCTTATGCTGTTTGGGCGACGGCGGTGGGATTGCTGTTAGGTTACAGTGTTTTAGTGACTGGGAATTTGTTAGTGCCAATTACGGCTCATATCTGTACAAATTTGATTTCTAGCTGTGTTTGGAAGTGGGAAAATAATGCCGTGAAGGGGTAGGATAGATGGATATCGACCATAAACCGGGCGATTGAAATCGCTAGCAAGGCGATCGCACAGTCAAAGTCCGATCGTTTTTTCGCTTGGCTGCAACATAATGGTGAGGTATTTGCCTGACAAATAGCAAGTTCGATGCTCTGTTTGGACTTGAAATTTGTTCAACTCCCGATAATAGCAATTATGAAAAATATTCCTACAGTCATGAGGTTGGGTTGCACTTCGTTCCACCCAACCTACTTTTGTAATTGTTGCAGAATTTTTCATAATTGCTATAAGAGGATGGAGATTAATTGAGCAATAGGAATCCTACACCAGAATAATCTCGGTGTTTTTAGACCTGGTAATGTCAAGCAGGTTTCGCCTCGATCACACTTACTGGCCCTTTTGTTTCTATCATATTAGTCACTTTAAACCCTGCGGAGGAAAGTAAATTATAAAATTCATCCTCTGTACGCATAAAAGTACCGCCTATCACAAACAAAGTTAGACTACCCATACCAATAAATGGCGACATTTTGCCTTCAGGCAACATAAAATCAACAATCAGCAGCCGATCTTTAGCTGTCATAGCTTGATAGCAGTTTTTAAGAATAGTAATAGCATGAGGATCATCCCAATTGAGGAGGACACGAGAGAGTAAATAAAGATCGCCACTAGGGGGAACCGCATCAAAAAAGCTGCCTCCAACTATTTGACACCTATCTGCAACTCCAGCCACCTCCAAAACCGGATTCGCATCAACCACAACATCTTCGCGATCGAACAAAATAGCTTGTAGCTTGGGATTCGCATTCAGAATCACAGTCGTTAGAGTTCCAATTCCCCCTCCAACATCCACAAGAGTCTTAACTTCTGAAAAATCATAAGCTTCAAGCACCGGAAGCAGCCACTCCCTTGTTGTCTCCTTCATCCACTCATTAAAATTTACTGTCGCATCAGAATTCTGCTTCAAATAGCTATAAAAATTAGTCTTAAAAGTATGTTCAAATGGAGTTTCTCCAGTCTTTATACCGTAGAGTAAATTCCCCCATCCCTGATATAGTTCATCACCCATTGCCAAAACCGTACCTCGTAAAGAATCAGAAGTACCAGTCAGGAGATGTTTTCCCAGAGAATTTAAGGAAAACTTTTCATTATCTTCCAGAGAAAACACACCAACACTTACTAGCATACGCATCAGGTGATAAATACCACGAGAATTTACACTGGTAGCTTTCGCAAGTTCATCAGCAGTCTTAGAACCATCATTCAGAATATCTGCAATTTCTAGTTTTGCCGCTACAAAAAGAGCCTGGGATATTTTAAACCCATACATCATTTCTAGTAGCAATGACGATGAGTTTTCGCCTTCGGGTTGTGCATTCTCTGTATATAAAGTCATGAATTGTCCTTTGACTGAAAGTTTCTAATTGTTACACTGCATAAGTTCTAGGTACGTAGTTGGGCTTTAGCCCTCTTAGGGCTGAACCGCAACTACTTACCTTTTAAGAGGGCTGAAGCCCAACTACTTACTTTTTAAGAGGGCTGAAGCCCAACTACTTACCTTTTAAGAGGGCTGAAGCCCAACTACTTACCTTTTAAGAGGGCTGAAGCCCAACTACTTACCTTAATCATCCCATCCTTTTCCATAATCTCTTACCGGATATTCTACCCATGCACTTCTTAGCCACTCTCTTCCATGATACTCTAAATACCAATGTACGCTACTCGCTGACCAATCATAAGGAGATGTTACCCAGCCATGTTTGACAGGATTGTAATGGATATAATTAATGGTTGTATAATAATGTCTTTCCGAACGAATAGCGCGATCGCTAAACGAATGCCACACTTTACCTGTAAGATTATCCTCAAGATTCCATTGTCGAGCTAACGGGCCGTGAATGGAACGAAAGAGTACACTTAATTGTGACATATTAATATGACGCACTAAGAGATGATAATGATTTGGTAAAACTACCCAAGCATTAATTTCTATACCATTTGAAATAAAAGTATCAAAAATTATATCTAAAAGTTGGTGACAGCCTTCCTGAGTATTAATGCGAGATTTATGCTCAAAACAACTAACTGTAAGATGGTAAAATTCAGAATCTTGCACTGGATGAGGTGGAGAATGAGCAGGATATCCTTTAGCCAACCTTTGATTGACAAGTTGCACCCGTTCTTCTAGTGTCAATTTCCGATATTCATACATAAAAGTAAGTAGTTGGGCTTTAGCCCTCTGTAAAAAGTAAGTAGTTGGGCTTTAGCCCTCTGTAAAAAGTAAGTAGT
>NZ_JAUBTX010000018.1:5840-16816 GCF_036705185.1 Microcoleus sp. B4-D4
AGTAGTTGGGCTTTAGCCCTCTGTAAAAAGTAAGTAGTTGGGCTTTAGCCCTCTGTAAAAAGTAAGTAGTTGGGCTTTAGCCCTCTGTAAAAAGTAAGTAGTTGGGCTTCAGCCCTCTGTAAAAAGTAAGTAGTTGGGCTTTAGCCCTCTGTAAAAAGTAAGTAGTTGGGCTTTAGCCCTCTGTAAAAAGTAAGTAGTTGGGCTTTAGCCATAAGAGGGCTGAAGCCCAACTACGTACCTAATCAAGATATGATCTGAGTTGTTCAGCCATAACCTGAACATGAGGAGGGTAATTCATAGTAATATGATTTCCTGGCACTTCTCTAACCTCTACCCCTCCAGTAGCAACCTCAATCCAGGGCAATTCTGGATTTTTGGCATTGACTTCATTTTGTTCTGTAGCACGGAAAAAGATAATTCTACCTCCATAAGTTTGAGGAATGTAATTTAGCATCGCTTGAGCGTGTACTTTAAACAGATGAAGAAACTGGCGAATCTGAGGTAAACCAAAATCGGGAGGCACTACCCTATTAGCAATTTTTACTTGCTCCAAAAAGTAGAGAAGTTGCTCATCTGGCTCAAGTTTTTGAAGGACATCCATAGAAAGAGACAGATTGAAACCAACGCCTAGTAAATACAGCAAAATTGCTGTATCATCTTCCGTTTCTAAAACAGGCATTTGACCGGGCCCAGGAGTATCTATTAAAGTTAGCAGCGCTATCTTTTCACCTTGGGCATTGAGTTGCTGTGCCATCTCAAAAGCAACAGTGCCTCCAAAGGAAGAACCACCCAAAAAATAGGGGCCTTCAGGTTGTTGAACGCGCACTGCTTCGATATAGCGAGTCGCCATTTCTTCAACAGTAAAAGACTCTGTTTCTCGATCTAAAACGTGCGCTTGTATTCCAACAACAGGTTGATCGGAACCTAGATAACGTGCTAAATCTCGATAAATGTAAACGTGACCGCCTACTGGATGAACTAAGAATAAAGGTTGTTTAAAACTACCGCGCTGAATTTCTACTAACAATGACTCAGAAGCTGGCTCGGTTTGCTGTTGATCACTCTCCGATAAATTGGAATTATCTTTAATTAATGCAGCCAAAGCTGCAATAGTCGCTGATTGCAATAGGCTATGGGGAGACAAGGATTTTTGCAGTGCTTCGTTTAATTTAGTTATTAGTTGAACGGCTAATAAGGAGTCTCCGCCTAAATCAAAAAAATCATCATGAATCCCTACTTGCTCGATACCGAGAAATTCTTGCCAGATACTAGCAATAGTTTGCTCAATTTCATCTCTAGGAGCAATATAGGTATTGTCTAAATTCGGTCTAGAGTGATGTGGTGTTGAATCGACTGGTTGGGAATTTTCATCTGGTAAAGATGCAATTTTAATCGGTTGCTCGATTCCTGGTGCTTCAATCCAGTAACGTTGGCGCTCAAACGGATACGTCGGCAATGGGAGACGATAACGCTGCTCATCAGCATAAAACTTAGACCAATCTATTTGTACTCCTCCTAACCAGAGTTTACCCAATGTAGTAAGTAAGAAAGCTACATCTGAATTTTGGTCTTGGGGATGGCGCAATGAAGAAAGTACAATTTGTCCAGATGCTTTATTGGGATGCTGTTTTGCTAGCGTGTTTAATGTCCGTCCCGGCCCCACTTCTAGCAATATTTGATTTGGGTCTTTTAATAACTGTTGTAAGCCGTCTGCGAACCTTACTGTTTGCCGTAGATGTTGAGCATAATAATTCGGATTTGTCGCCTCCGTCGCTGTAATCCAATTACCAGTAACGTTGGAGATGTAGGGGATTTTAGGTGCATTCAGCTTAACTTTTTTTACCATTTCGGTGAATGGTTCTAAAATTGGCTCCATCATCTGTGAATGAAAGGCATGAGAAGTGTGTAAACGGCGACACTCGACACCTTTTTCGAGTAGTTTTTGTTCCAATTCATCTACGGCATCAGTAGTACCTGAAACCACGCTCATAGATGCTCCATTAATCACAGCTAAATCGAGTTTATTGCCCAAAAATGGTTGCACTTGCTGTTCTGGAAGTGGAACTGCAAGCATGGAACCACTCGGCAGTTGTTGCATTAATTTACCTCGTGCAGCTACCAAGGATAAGGCATCTTCTAATGATAAAACATCAGCCAAACAAGCTGCTACATATTCACCAATACTATGACCAATCATCGCTTTAGGATGTACTCCCCAAGACATCCACAATTTAGCTAAAGCGTACTCGATCGCAAATAGTGCTGGTTGTGTAATCGCAGTCTGCTTTAGTTGGTTTGTAGCTGCTTCTGCTTCTGGTTCATTGGGATAAAGTACGTGGCGTAGATCGATTCCCAAATGAGGTTTAAGAATTTCCGAACATAGATCGATCTGTTCGCGAAATATTGGTTCAATTTGGTAGAGTTCCAAGCTCATATTGATGTACTGCGAACCCTGTCCTGAAAACATAAATACAATAGGTGTATTTTTAGACTCTTGGAAGCTGGTAAAAACTTTTTTATCGAGATTGTCGAGGGCAGCAACACCATCTTCTATGTCATTACAAACCACTATCTGTCGATGGCTGAAAGCTCTTCTACCAACTTGAAGCGTATAAGCAACATCAGCAAGATTTTCATCTGGATGTTGCTTTAAATATTCGCTCAAATTTACCGCTGCACTATCAAGTGCAGAGCTAGTTTTTGCCGATAAAACCAACAGTTGTGATGGTCTAGATTCTCCAAATTTTTCTACAGTAGGCGCTTCTTCTAGTACCACATGAGCATTAGTTCCACCGATGCCAAAAGAACTAACTCCAGCACGACGAGGCGTTTTATCGGCTTTCCATTCGGATAGTTTAGTGTTAACATAAAAGGGACTATTAGCAAAATCAATCTTAGGATTAGGCTGTTCAAAATGCAAGCTAGGCGGTATTAACTTGTGTTTGAGAGCTTGGACAGTTTTGATTAAGCCAGTGACACCAGCAGCAGTATCCAAATGTCCGATATTGGATTTGGCAGAACCGATCGCACAAAAGCCTTTTTTCTTAGTTTCGAGCGAGAAAGCTTGTGTCAGTGCGGCGATTTCGATGGGAGCGCCGAGGGGTGTTCCAGTTCCGTGAGCTTCTATATAGCTGACGGTTTCAGGGGGAATTTCTGCTAGTGCTAGAGCATCTGCGATCGCCTGCGCCTGACCATCTATACTGGGAGCAGTGTAGCCAATTTTGAAAGCACCATCATTATTAATAGCACAACCTTTGATTACCGCATGAATATAGTCTCCATCTGCGATCGCCTCCTCTAATCTTTTCAAAACCACAATTCCCACACCGCTACCGCTAACAGTTCCCTGTGCCTTAGCATCAAAGGCTCTACAGTGTCCGTCTGGTGAAAGAATCATTCCCTCTTTATAAAAATATCCTGTCTTTTGGTTAACGCCTATAGAAACGCCACCAGCCAAAGCCATATCGCATTGGTAATTTAGCAAACTTTGACAAGCCATGCTAATCGCAACCAATGAAGTAGAACAGGCTGTTTGGACAGTAATACTCGGCCCTTTCAAGTTTAATTTGTAAGAAACGCGAGTTGACAGGAAATCTTTCTCATTGGCGATCGCCAGTTGGAAATCTCCAACTGATTCTCTAAGCTGAGAATTAGGATAAAGGTTATTCAAGAAATAAGTATTGAAACTCCCTGCGCCTGCGTAAACCCCTATCGAACCTTCGTAAGTTTCCGAGTTGTAGCCAGAACTTTCAAGAGCCTGCCAAGCCGACTCCAAGAAAAAGCGGTGTTGTGGATCTGTGATTTCAGCTTCTCTAGGATTAAACCCAAAGAATGAAGCATCAAACAACTCAATATCTTCTAGTACCGCTCTTGCTTTTACATAGCGCGGATCGCGCACCACTGACTCGTCAATACCCAAAGATTCTAGTTCTTGTTCGGAGAAGAAAGAAATAGATTCCACGCCATCGCGCAGGTTTTGCCAAAACTCATCAACATTTTTGGCACCGGGAAAGCGACCCGCCATGCCGATAATCGCGATACCTTCTATAGATTCGAGAGTCTCAGAGTTATCCATTTTTATTCTTTCCTTGCAAGCGTTGTTTTTGCTTTTGGCGAGTGATTGCGTCTTTTTGTTTTTTAACGCGGTCTTGACTTTGCCCAACAGAGGATTTTTCCTCTGGTTCCTCACTTAAATATTTTGCCAAAGAGCTGATGGTTGGATATTTAAACATCTCAATCATTGAAACATCTCTGTCGATCGCTTCTCTCAGTTTACTATGAGCCTGAGCCATCAGTAATGAATGACCGCCTAGATCGAAGAAATTATCATCGACACCGACTTTCTCTAGGTGTAATACCTGTTGCCAAACGGTAGCGATCGCCTGTTCGATCTCAGTCTGGGGTGCAACATAAGTTGTTTCTAACTCTATGTTAAGAGCATCTGGAACTGGTAGCGCCAGAGGGTCTACTTTGCCATTAGGTATCAGCGGCAAGGCATTCAAAAACACAAAGCTGGAGGGCATCATATAGTTGGGCAGCTTCTGCTTGAGAACATTACGTAAACTCCCGACGGCTGTGCGTTGCAAAGCTTTCCAGAAACCCTGAGTTTCCAGAAGATACGCTATGCTCTGTTGAAAAAAATCTTGTTCGATCGCACTCAGAGCCAACTCAATCCCTGCTTGGTTTCCCCGACACCAAGCCACACTTCCCGCCAACCACCGCTCTTCACCGGAACCGGGCATACCCAAGCGCAGGCGGACAGTTTGACCGGGCCCACAAGTATCTGGCACATCCACTAAGCCGACGCCACCGATGGAAATGTCTTCCGTGCGAAGTTCCACCGCTGGATGACCGTCAAATTCTGCCAGACACTCGCTCTTGAAGGGAGTACGTTCTGGTGTGAGGTTGGAAACGATATAGGCTACGAGGCGCTGATTGCCGGACGTATCTTCCCGCTTCATAACTACAGACTCTCGTACATCCGGGTGTTGGCTCAATATCGCCTCGATCTCGCCCAGTTCGATGTCCAATAAATTATCATCGACACCAACTTTTTCTGGGTGTAATACTTGTTCCCAATCTGTAGCGATCGCATCTTCGTTCTCAGTCTGGGGTACGACATAATCCAACTGTGGGTTAAAAGTATCTGGCTCTGGCAGCGCCTTGCGGTCTATTTTGCCGTTGGGTGTCAGCGGCAAAGCATTCAAAAACACAAAGTTGGAGGGCATCATATAGTTGGGCAGCTTCTGCTTGAGAACATTGCGTAAGCTCCCGACTGCTGTGCGTTGCAAAACTTTCCAGAACCCCTGAGTTTCCAGAAGATAATCTATGCTTTGTTGAAAAAGTTTTTGTTCGATCGCACTCAGAGCCAGCTCAATCCCTGCTTGGTTTCTCCGACACCAAGCTACAGTTCCCTCCAACCATAGCTCCCGATCTAATCCGGGCAGATGCAGGCGCAGGCGGACGGTTTGACCGGGCCCACAAGTATCTGGTACGCCCAGTATGCCGACGCCACCGATCGAGATGTCTTCCGTGCGAAGTTTCACCGCCGGGTTCCCGTCAAATTCTGCCAGACACTCACTTTTGAAGGGAGTACGTTCTGGTCTGAGGTGGGAAACAATATAAGCTACTAGGCGCTGATTGCCGGACGCATCCTCCCGCTTTATAACCACAGACTCTCGTACATCCGGGTGTTGGCTCAATACCGCTTCAATCTCGCCCAGTTCGATGCGGAAGCCGCGAATTTTAACCTGCTGGTCGATGCGACCGAGGAATTCGATATTGCCGTCGGGTAGGTAGCGGGCTAAGTCGCCAGTTTTGTAGAGGCGATCGCCTTGTTGATGGCTAAAGGGGTTGAGGATAAAGCGATCGGCTGTTAGGTCGGGTCGGTTGAGGTAGCCCCGCGCTAAACCAGCACCGCCAATATACAATTCTCCCGGAATGCCGATCGGGACAGGTTGTTTTTGGGCATCCAAAAGATAAACCTGTGTATTGGCAATGGGCCGACCGATGGACGGTGGCTCCTCACCCCCTTTTTTCACTAAAGTATATGTGGAATAGGTGGTGTCTTCGGAAGGGCCATAAAGGTTAAAGATTTGTTGGACTGTGTTGTACTGATAAACCTGCTGTACGAGTTTATTCTGAAGGGGTTCACCAGCCAGATTGACGATGCGGACAGAAGAAGGTATGCCTTCCATTCTCAGTAACTCAGCGATCGCAGAGGGAACCGTATTGATCAGGGTGACATCATGGGCGGCGGACAATCTGGGCAAATGCAATGCGTTCTCCGCCAGAATGACTTTGCCGCCCCAACTGAGGGGAACAAACAGCTCGAAGACTGACAGATCGAAGCAAATGGAGGTTGAGGCAAAAACTCCAGCCAGATCCTCTGGAGTAAAAACCTGTTTTGCCCAGTCTAAGAAAGCCACAGTATTATGATGCTGAATAGCTACTCCCTTGGGTCTACCAGTAGAACCGGAGGTGTAGATAACATAAGCGAGGTTATCGAGCTTCACCTCACTGATTAGATTTGCCTCACTTTGTCGCTCAATAATTTCCCAGTCTGTGTCGAGGCAAACAATACGCCCTTGATGTTTGGGAATAGATTCAACTAACCGCGCCTGAGTCAGCAGCACTGGTACAGAGGCATCTTCTAGCATAAAAGCCAAACGCTCTGGAGGATAAGCTGGGTCTAGCGGCACATAAGCACCGCCAGCTTTGAGAATGCCTAGGAGTCCCACTACCATTTCTAAGGAACGCTCTACACATATCCCCACCAATACCTCTGGCCCTACACCCAAATTGCGGAGATGATATGCTAGCTGATTCGCTCGTTGGTTCAGTTCTTGATAGGTAAGTTGCTCATCTTCAAAGACTAATGCGATCGCGTCCGGCGTGAGCTCTACCTGCTCTTCAAACAACTGATGTATACAAGCATCTTTACGGTAATCGGTTTCGGTATGATTCCACGCTGCTAACTGCTGTCGCTCAAACTCAGTTAAGAGCGGCAACTCCGAAATTTTCTGCTCTGGGTTAGCAACGATGCTTTCCAGTAAAGTCTGAAAATTTCCTAACATCCTGGTAATAGTTGCAGCATCAAATAAGTCAGTGTTGTACTCAAGGCGACCAATGATGCCTGATGGTCTCTCATCAAGCTCAAGGTACAGATCAAACTTTGCCGCGCCGGTATCAACATCTAGCTGGCTGATTTTCCATTCATCCATTTCGACCAGTGGAGGTTCGAGGACAAACGCGACCTGGAATAGAGGGTTATGGCTCAGATTCCGCTCTGGCTGTATTTCTTCTACTAGCTTCTGGAAGGGCACTTCTTGGTGAGCATAAGCCCCTAATGTCACTTCTCGCACCCTCACCAGCAGTTCCTTAAAACTGGGGTTGCCAGAAAGGTCAGTACGCAGAACTAAAGTGTTGAGGAAGTAACCAATCATTCCCTCTAGTTCTTGTCGGTTGCGGATGTTGGCGACAGTACCCATTGGAATGTCCGTCTGCCCTGTATAGCGGCAGAGCAAGGTTTGGAATGCTGCCATCAAAGTCATAAACAGGGTGACACCCTCCCTACGACTCAGATCCTTAAGCATCTCAGTTAGGCTCATAGGTAGCGCTAGACATTGCCTTGCACCCCGAAAGCTTTGCATTGGCGATCGCATTCGGTCAGTTGGCAGTTGCAGTGTTGGCAAATCGGCTAGTTGCTGTTTCCAGTATCTCAGTTGGTTTTCTAGCACCTCTCCCTGTAGCCATTGCCGTTGCCAGTAGGCAAAATCTGCGAACTGAATCGGCAATTCTGGGAGGGGCGATCGCAAGCCTAAAGCAAAGGCGGTGTAGAGTTCCGCGAGTTCCTTCAACAACACGCTGTACAGAGAGACAGCATCGATAACGATGTGATGAACGGTCAGGAACAACCTGTAATCTGCCTCACCCAACTGCATCAAAGTACCCCGCAGTAGCGGCCCTGTGGTCAGGTCAAAAGGCTGCTTTGCTTCTAAAGTTGCCAGTCGCAAGGCTTCAGTCTCCCGTTCTGTCTCTGGTAATTCCTCAAGATTCACGACTGGCAAGGCAAAATTAAAGGCATCTTGAATCACCATCACTGGCTGCCCATTCACAAGAGCAAAGGTGGTTCGCAAAATTTCGTGACGCTTGATGATTTCGCTGATGCTGCGCTCTAGTACGGCGATGTTGACGGAACCAGGCAAGCGAATCGTAATTGGTTCGTTATAGAAAGGTGTATCGGGAGCCAGTTGACATAGAAACCACAGTTGTTGCTGGCTGAAGGACAGAGGCAAGTCCTGGTTCCGGGAAATTCGGTGAATCGGCGGAGCCTGGGGTGTTGGAGCTTTTTGACTGGCGATTTCCAGATTGTGAGCCAGATCCGCTACTGTGGCCGACTCAAACAAGGTACGCAACGGTAATTCCACTTGGAAGGTGTCTCGCATTCGAGTTGCAATCTGCGTGACTAGCAGAGAGTGACCTCCCAATTCCAAGAAGTTATCGCAAATACCAACTCGCTCTAATCCCAACACTTCCGCCCAAATACCTGCTACTACCTCTTGGACTGGAGTTTGAGGTGCTACATAATCTTGTCCTACTTCGGGAATTTTATTAGCGGCAGGTGCTAATAGCTTCTGGCGGTCTATTTTGCCGTTCGGCGTTAGCGGCAAGCTTTTCAGGAATATAAAGCTGGAAGGCACCATGTATTCGGGCAACTTATCTTTCAGGAATTTACGCAACTTGCCTGCGACGGTGCGTTGCAAAAATTTTAAGAAGCCTTGGGTTTCTAAGAGGTAGTCTATACTCTGCTGAATTACAGCTTCTTCAGTGGGTGTGAGATATAAATCAATTCCCGCCTGATTTCCCTCACACCAAGCAACAGTTCCCTCAAAATATTGTTCTTCGGTATTTCCGGGTAGTACGAGGCGCAGGCGGATGTGTTTACCTCTTGAGCAATTATCTGGCACTCCAATTACGCCGATTCCACCTACTGATATGTCTTCTGTTTGTAGTTTAACTGAGCGATCACCATCAAATTCTGCTAAACACTCGCTTTTGAAGGGTGTGCGTTCTGCGGTGACTTTGGAAACAACATAAGCTATCAAGCGCTTCTGTCCGGGTACATCTTCTTGTGCTGCTACGACTCCTAACTGCACGTCTGGGTGTTGTCCCAGCACTGCTTCAATCTCGCCCAGTTCGATGCGGAAGCCGCGAATTTTTACCTGGTTGTCGATGCGACCGATAAACTCAATGTTTCCATCGGGCAGATAGCGACCGAGATCGCCAGTACAGTATAGGCGATCGCCTGTATGCGGATGAGTAATGAAGCGCTTGTTAGTTTTTTCCTCATCTCGCCAATAGCATCTCGCTAAACCGATTCCCCCAATGTAGAGTTCCCCGACTACTCCCTCGTTACAAGGCTCCATTGCTTCGTTGAGGACGTAGAATTGCTGGTTAGTCATTGACCGACCGTAAGGGATGCTTTTCCATGCTGGGTCAACAGTTTCTATGGGATATAAAATCGACCAGATGGAAGCCTCGGTTGCACCTCCTAAGCTAATGACAGCAGGGGTTGAAAGTTGGTCTAAACTTTCTTCAGACACTACCCTAGAGGTCAAATCTTTGATGCGCGCTGGCAAAGTCGGGGGTATCCAATCGCCGCTGAGAAGGACTAATCGCAGAGATGATGGTAGGGTTTTGCTATTTGCAGCAGCATCATCCACAAGCATCTGCATCAATGGCGGTGCTGAGTCCCAGAGGGTGACTCGTTCTTGCGCGATCAGATCGATCCAGTGAGCTGGATCTGGCGTTGCGGTCGCTTTGGGGATAACAACAGTTCCTCCCGCAGCCAGCAAGCCGAAAATGTCATATACAGATAGGTCAAAGCTGAGAGAAGATACAGCTAAGACGCGATCGCCTGCTCCTACTTGAAAGCGGTGGTTAATATCGAGGATCGTGTTAACGGCACCGCGATGCTCGATCGCAACTCCTTTGGGTTGACCAGTAGAGCCAGATGTATAAATCACATAGGCTAAATTATCGGGTGTCACCTCACTGTCTGGGTTTTCCTGGCTGAAGCGATCTAATGTTTCTGAATTGCCATCCAAACAGATGATCTGCGCTTGATGTTCGGGAAGAGACTCGACTAAATGCTGTTGTGTTAGCAACACTGGCGTTTGGGAATGTTCCAACATGAATGCCAGTCTATTTTGGGGATAATTCGGATCTAATGGTACATAAGCTCCGCCGGCTTTCATAATAGCTAATAGACCTATTACGATCTCTAGCGATCGCTCCACACAGGCTGCGACTAATACCTCTGGCCCGACACCCAGAGTCCTCAGATAATGCGCCAACTGGTTAGCTTGGGAGTTGAGCTGCTGATAAGTTAGCTGCTTCCCTTCAAAAATTACTGCAATAGCGTCAGGCGATCGCTTTACTTGGAACTCAAATAGCTGGTGGATCGACGTATCTTGAAAATTACCTAGCATTTTATTCTTCCTTAGATCGAGCAATGCTGAGTTTTTTGCTCCGTGCCCATAAGCGTTGCGGAGTTAAGAGCGAACCATAGCCAAAAGACTTAAATTATTGCAGTAAGTTTGCCCTCATCTTGAAGTGATAGCCACAAACACCAACCCAATAAAGCTAGCTTCGGTAGACTTTTGCTGCGATCGCCTAATCACTTTATGATATATGTTGATCGCGGTATTTCTGCGATCGCGGTCACTATTTCATCTACATTTAGGTAAGTAGTTGGGCTTTAGCCCCCAAAGAGCGCTGAAGCGCAACTACGTACCTTTGAATCAACCCTTAAGTCAGGTAAGTAGTTGGGCTTTAGCCCCCAAAGAGCGCTGAAGCGCAACTACGTACCTTTGAATCAACCCTTAAGTCAGGTAAGTAGTTGGGCTTTAGCCCCCAAAGAGCGCTGAAGCGCAACTACGTACCTTTGAATCAACCCTTAAGTCAGGTAAGTA